>JAGCFC010000201.1 GCA_017650325.1 Salinivirgaceae bacterium
AGGTTCATGGGGCAAGGTCAGCGAGAAACTCCAGCAGATGGTCTACGCCGAAGGTACAACAGTCATCCCGATGATTGCATCATACGTGTACCACAACGGACCTTGGAAGAAACGCGAATACAAGAACTGGCAATCAATTTATCAGAAATAGCCATTAGGTATTAGCCATTAGGTATTAGCTATTAGCTATTAGCCATTAGCCATTAGCGAATTGAGATATGCTTATTAAAAATATTAAAGAACTCTGTGGCATTGTTGAAGATGGCTCGTTATGGAAAGCCGGCTCCGCGATGTCGGATGTTAAGCGCATCAAAAACGCATACCTATTAATAAAAGGTAGCAAGATTGCCGACTATGGCGAGATGAACTCTCCGAAATACCGGGAATACCTGGCAAAAGAGAGAAAGGTCGTCGACGCTAAAGGCGGATTAGTCTTGCCGGCGTTCTGCGACTCGCATACGCACTTGGTTTACGCCAACTCGCGCGAGATGGAGTTTTGCGACAAGATTCGTGGTCTGAGCTACGAGGAAATCGCAAAGAGAGGCGGCGGAATCCTTAATTCTGCGAAAGCCACGGCAGCTGCCAGCGAAGATGAGCTCTATGAGTCGGCGATGCAGCGTCTCGACGAGATTATGCGCATGGGAACAGGCGCCGTCGAGATCAAGAGCGGCTATGGTCTCACCACCGAGAGCGAGTTGAAGATGCTGCGCGTGATTAAACGCCTGAAAGAGAACTCTCCGATGACGATAAAGTCGAACTTCCTTGGCGCTCACGGCATCCCGATGGAATACCGCGGACATCAGGAGGATTATGTCGACCTCGTCATCAACGAGATGATTCCTATGGTTGCGGCAGAAGATCTGGCTGATTTCATCGATGTCTTCTGCGACAAAGGCTTCTTCACCGTTGAAGACACAGAGCGAATCCTGATGGCAGGCATCAAATACGGCATGCGTCCTAAGATTCACGCCAACGAGATGGCAGTGTCGGATGGCGTTCAGGTCGGCGTTAAATATGGCGCGATCTCTGTTGACCACCTCGAGCAGATGGGAAAAGAAGAGATTGAGGCATTGAAAGGTTCCGACACCATGCCGACGGTATTGCCGGGCTGTGCGTTCTTCTTGAACCTGCCGTTGTCGCCGGTTCGTGACATGATTAACGCAGGCTTGCCGGTAGCAATGGCCTCCGACTTCAACCCGGGAACGTCGCCATCAGGCAATATGCAGTTTGTGCTCTCATGCGCCTGCATCAGATATCGCATGACACCGGAAGAGGCGTTGAATGCGACGACATTGAACACTGCCTACGCCATGGATGTGGCTCATGAGCTCGGCTCAATCACCAAAGGTAAAATCGCTAACGTGATGATTACCAAGCCGATGACACAGCTGGAGTTCATGCCGTATTATTATGGTGCGAACAAAGTTCAGACAATGATTTTAAAAGGAAAAGTTATCCGTTAGTCCGTCATTTCGACCGGAGCGAAGCTTCCACCACGTCATTTCGACCGGAGCGAAGCGGAGTGGAGAAATCTCATACTAACTATAGGACGCCGTTTGGCGTCCTTTTTTATGCTATTTAAAGATGTTGATATAAAAAAAATTGTATCTTTGCAGTGTCAAATTGAGTATTGTAGAATTAGTAAGACATAAGAAAATAAAAATATAGAACTTTACGCTCTTGTTATCCTATTGAGAAGTCTGGAAAACTGAGAAAGTGTGATGACAAGCAGGCGAGGTTCACGCTACGGGCGTGAACTGTTTTGGCTTGTTCACACTTGGGCATTTCCAGACGCCTTCAATAGGGATAAGCGACAAACAGGACACGCCTTTTTTGTTGCTTGCGAGAGGGAAATTAGGGAAAGGCAGGCATTATGAGCAGACATCACCATTACCAGCAGGGACAGTTTCATATCGGAAAACTGATAAAAACCGAGATTACTCGACAGGGCAGGAGCATCACATGGCTGTCATTGCAGGTGAACTGTTCGCGCGAGAACCTTTACAAGCTTTTTATGCGCCCTTGGATCAACACCGACTTGCTTTTTCAGATAAGCAAGGCATTGGGGCATGATTTCTTTAGGGACTGCACGGAGTTTTATCAAAAAAACAGCACAAAGGTTGAATGATGGAATTTTTTTGTTATTTTTGCAGTCGATAGAATAATTATCGATAAAAACATGAGATATGCATAATGTCGGAAATACATTTTTTTCAGGATACAAGCCCAACAGCAACACGATAAATACTGCGTTGCTATGGGATTATGACATTTCATGTTTTGATTGGCAAAAATCAAAGGCGATTGTTGTTCAACGCGTTATAGAACGCGGTGATTTCAGTGATTTTTATGCAGCCTTTGATATTTATGGTGGTTTTTCCGGTTTCAGGGAGATTATCAAAAGCATACCATATCTGTCGGATATAGATATTAATTTTGTTTGCCATTATTTCAATCTCAAAAAAGGGGAGTTACGATGTTATACACGGAAACAATCGAGGGAGGCACTCTTGAACTGTTGAGAAACCTGCAATCCGAAGTTTTGTTGTCTTCGTTCAACTTGGTTGGAGGAACGTCTCTTGCATTACGTATGGGGCATCGCAAGAGTGTTGATTTGGATTTGTTTACAAAAGACGATTTTGATTTACAAGAATTAAGGGAGTTACTTGTAAATAAGTATGATTTACGGGTTTCATACGAGAAGGGCAAGACGTTAAAGGGTTTTATCAACAATGTCAAGATAGATTTGATAAAATATGATTATCCGCAAGTTTGCTCCGTTGAAACAATAGAAGGAATTCGTTTTGAGAGTATTCCTGATGTTATTGCCATGAAGTTGTCCGCAATATGCGACAATGGTTCCAGGATGAAGGATTTTATTGACATAGCCTTTCTGTCGTCGAAATACAGTTTTGATGACATGTTGAAGTTTTATTCGACAAAGTTTCCTGCTTCGAATCAGATGATGTTGGCAAAGGCATTGGTTTATTTTGCCGATATTGATTTTAATGAAGACATAGTGATGTTAAAATATGATTTCAATTGGGATAAGATAGCTAAACGCTTGAATGACATGACATTACAAAGAAACAAGGTCTTTGATCTGATTTCATAAGCAACACCATATATTAGTTTTTGCGAATTATTTTATTCGCGCTGCTGAATTATAGACACCTATATTAATATAGTGTGTCTTTTCATAATATATGAACTAAAAATCCAATATATCAGAATTTTCCGCTACAATTATTGACCGCAAAAGTAACGTGTAATATTT
This sequence comes from Salinivirgaceae bacterium, assembly GCA_017650325.1. Classification (GTDB taxonomy): domain Bacteria; phylum Bacteroidota; class Bacteroidia; order Bacteroidales; family SZUA-534; genus RUG13583. Next base: position 3,278 of record JAGCFC010000201.1, read on the forward strand.
TGATTTTTAATAAGTTAGGTGTAAATTTGCGAGGTATTATTCAATGCAATGAAAACATTAATTATTAACTAATCTATTTAAATCATGAAAAAGTTACATTTATTAGGAATGGCTGCTTTGTTCGCCATCACATTTGCAAGCTGCGGAAGTGAAAAACAAATGACAAATCAAGCTCCGGCACCACAACCACAAAAAATTCAGGAAGGTGTATCTGTTACACTGCCATGTCTGGATTCGTCTTATGATAACGATGATTATTACAGAGATTTGGGCATCGGTACGGATTTGAATCCACAAATGGCACGTAAAGCTGCGGTAAAAGCCGCACAATCAATGGTTAAGGAACGTTTGAATGGAGTCGTTAAAGGACTTTCAACCGACTATAGCCGCAGTGTTTCGGGTCAAGCATCATCAGATAAAGTGCAAGGTATTATTGAGGCCGAATTCAACACAATTATTGACAAAATGTTGAATGATGCTGATAAAACCTGCGAAGACCTTGTGAAACTTGAGAATGGCAACTACCGTTCATACTACGCTATTCAAATTTCCAAAAAGGAATTGGTGAATAAAGTTGCAGATGCTCTCTCACAAGAGCAGGAACTTGAGATACAGTTTCATCGCGACCAATTTAGAAAATATGCTGCGGAATATCTTGAAAAACAGGGTGATAAATAAAATAATCTTGATATGAAAAGAATTGTTTTAACATTAATCCTTGCAATGGTAACATTGGCATCAATTGCACAGGATAAGCCAGGGTGGATTTACAATAAACCAAAACCCACAAACAGCTCGTATTTGTATGCTATAGAATCGGCAACTGGCGAAACTGAAATAACGGCAAGAAATCAAGCTTTTGCAAGAGTTTTGCAATCTACGGCAATGCGACTCGGGCAGCCGATTAACTCTGATGAAATTAACAGAGCGGTACAAAATGGCACATCTTTTGAGGTTATTTCATCTCAATATAACATACCGATTAATAAAGTTTGCGAATATACCGAAAAGGTATCTGGTGGATATCGGGTTTATGTGCTTTGTCAGGTAGCTAAAGCAGGAAATATTGTTGTAGATTTCGATTATGAATTTAATGGATGCCATGACGCAAACCAATACAAAAACAGCACGGCTTTATTGAAATCGGTTTTTGTGCCGGGTCTGGGACAGATGGGCAAACGTCGCTATACTGAAGGCACTCTTACACTTGCAACGGAATTGGCATTGTTAGGTGGCGCTTTTATAACTTATAATACAGCGCAAAATCAGATGGATATAATGAAAGACGCAAACACAACTTACAAAGATTATGTTGCAGCTAAAGACAAATATAATACGATGAAAAAAGCAAATACAATTTGCTGGGGAGCCGCCGCCGCTGTATATGTGTTTAATTTGTATCGTGCTTATTCAGCCAAGCCAAAATACAAAAGCGGATATGCCTTGAATCCAGCAGTAATGCCAACTAATTATGATTTGGCTTTTGGAGTTAGTTTAACTTATAATTTCTGATGTTATGAAAAAGAGATTGATAATGATAATGGCTGCAGCTATCATAATATTGATTGGCTGCGTGAAAGATCCAGCGAAGCTAGGTATCCATCCAAATACTCTTTACAAAGGTCGCGTTATAGAAAAAAGCCAAAATAAGCCTATTAAAGGTGTTACGGTTAGTGTGACAGACGGTTCACATGTTCACACATCGCAGGTTACTGGAGATGACGGACGCTTTGAATTCAGAGTCGATTTCGATGATATTGATGATAACTACTCGTTACAGCTTGACTGTCAGGGATATACCTCACTCAAAGAAGATTTGAAAGGTTTCGGACAAGAGAGTTATGATTATAAAGATATTGTGTATTATGACAATAGTAATCCGAGTAACTGGCCCAATGTTTCAACAAAAGAGGTGTCTGAAATAACATCAACCACAGCGAGAACTGGAGGTACAATCACATATTCAGGCGCTGCTGAAATCACGGCTCGAGGGGTATGCTGGGGAACAACTCACACTCCAGATATAGACGGGAATCATACCACCGATGGTTCTGGAACAGGCTCGTTCACAAGCAATTTGACAAATCTTAGCTTAAACACGACATATTTTGTGAGAGCATATGCCACTAATATGCATGGAACGTACTATGGAGAGGAAAAAACATTTACCACTAATGACGGTTCAGTGGTTGTAACAACCAATAACGTTACAAATGTTACACCAACTAGTGCCACATGTGGAGGCACAGTAACTGTCAGCAGTGGCAATACTTTCCCAATTACATCAAGGGGCGTTTGTTGGGCAACGACACACAACCCGACAATTGATAATGCACATACATCAGATGGTTCTGGCGTCGGTTCATTTATTAGTTCGATAACAGGTTTGACAGTTAATACAAACTATTATGTGAGAGCGTATGCGACAAATGAAGTTGGCACATTTTATGGAGAGGAAAAGAACTTTAATACCACTATGGGTTTAGCTACCGTAACGACCAAAGATATTACGGATATTCATCCATTATCTGCCACAGGCGGAGGTGTTGTGACCAACGACAATGGTTTTACTATTACTTCCAGAGGTGTTTGCTGGAGTGTCGTGCAAAACCCAACAATAAATGACAACCACACTACAAATGGTGTCGGAACTGGAGAGTTTAATACTTTTATGGAGAATCTCCAAAACTCCACAACTTATCATGTTCGTGCTTATGCCACAAATGCCAATGGAACTGCTTATGGTGAAGATAAATCATTTACAACCACATCAGGCGCGATTACAGTAACGACAAATAGTGTGACTGGTGTTGGACCTTCTAGTGCTACTTGTGGTGGCAACGCTACACTGACTTCAGATAACAATCTCCCGATCACAGCCAAGGGCGTTTGTTGGAGTACAGGACACAATCCATCGATTTCAAATAGCCATACTACCGACGGAACCGGTCCTGGAATTTTCACCAGCACTATTTATGATCTAACGGTGAATACAATGTACTATGTGCGAGCATATGCTACCAACCAACTTGGGACGTATTACGGAGAAGAAAAGTCGTTTACTACAGCAGTCGGTTTGCCTGCTGTGACAACTACTGATCCAACGCTTAATGGCAACACGGTGACTACAGGAGGCAATGTTATAAGCGATGGCGGATACCCTGTTACGGCTCGCGGCATCTGTTACGGACCGCTGCCGAATCCTGATTTGACTTCCACATATAGCCATACTACTGATGGAAGTGGCACTGGCTATTTTTCGTCATCGTTTACACTTCTCGGGGGCAGTGGAACTTATTATATCCGCGCCTATGCTACAAATGCCAATGGAACAACTTATGGGGAACAAGTAACAGTAATTCATCCATACGATACATTGCCAACATTTACATACAATGGGCATACCTACAGGGTGGCTCCAGACCCACATGCATCATATACTGAATATATATCTTGGATTGATGCAAATACATATTGTGAAAACTTAACTGCATATGGTTGTTCAGACTGGAGAATGCCAACTTTAGAGGAATTACAAACCATGTATCTAAATCGAGAAACGATAGGTGGTTTTTTTGAGTATGATGTTGAGTCCGGCCCCAACTGGGCCCATTATTATACGGCACTATATCATTCATCCACAACATCAACAGACAATAGTAATCATTACAAAATAATTTGGAGAACTGGACAATCCACAACTTATTATGAGAGCGGGAGCGGTTTATACAGTGGAAATACGACTTATAACGTTCATGTTCGTCCAATAAGAATAGATCATTAAGCTATATAGTGTTAACTCCCTCAAAACCGCTGTTTTCCATGTTTTGAGGGATTTTATATAATAGATAAAACAATCAATATGGAAACAAAAGAGACAACGTATGCCATAAAGGCAATTCAAAAAAGGATAAAAGAAAAAGAACGATTGTTTCAACATCGCTTTCAAGATCATAATGATTATAGTGAATATGATGATTCTAATTTCGAATATGATGCTTCATATGGGACAATTGTAGAAGAAGATTATCATATATAAGGTAATATCAATATTATGGATATAAGTATTATAGTGTCAATTTGTATTGGAATTGCAACAATCTCCGTGCCATTGTGGATTAGAAAAATAGACAAAGAAGAAGAGAAGAAAAGAAGGCTTGAGAGGGAAGAAGAGGAAAAAAGAAAAGCACAAGAACAAGAATTGGTTTTGAAAATAAGTGACAAGATTGCACAAACGAATGGCTGTTATTACATCAAGATTATTAATGAGTCGGAAGTTGCCACCGCATCCGGTCTGAAACTATTGTTTCAGTTGGAAAATATCCATAGAGGGATTAGAATTAATTTAAGAGGATCTGATAATATTCCGATGCTTCTTAGTAAATCTGTATCAGTATATGGATATAAGGGACGTGAAACCAAGGTGAAAATAGACGCGATGTCAATTAACAAATCATCTATAAATAAATTGTCAATTAGAAATCAGGAATTATACAAGGGAGGTGTTTTGACATTGGAAGATTTACTGTCAGAAAGAGGAACACATTTGTACATTGAATGGAGTGCTATAAATGATAAAACAAAATTGACCGATGTAATGCCAGTCAAAGAGTATTGTTTTGAGAATATAGAAGCAGGATCTTTTGTCCCGGGTAGTATGGATATAATCTCTGTTAATCAAGAAATCGATGATTGATGACCGTCATTTTTAAACCCACTTATTCATGTAACTTCCGCTGCAAATACTGCTATCTGAGCAATGAAACCAAACAGCAGGCATGTTTGTTTGATATCGATTTTGCCAAACGGATAGTCGCACAGTTGAAGTCGTTTATGCAGGAGAATCATCGCAGGAAACTTACCATCATCTGGCATGGCGGAGAGCCGATGCTGTGGGGTATCGACAACTATCGCGCGATTTTTGCATATATGCAGCAGGAATTGGCAGGATGCGAGATACAGAACTCAATGCAGACCAACCTGTCGTTGGTGAACGAGGAATGGATAGACCTATTCCTGCAATATGATGTTCACGTAGGCTTTTCGTTGGATGGTATGCAGGGTGTCCACGACCAGCAGCGTGTGGATGGCCACGGACAGCCAACCTTCGAGCGCATCATCGCCAACTACCGCCGCTGCAAGGAACGCGGTATGCGGATAGGCTGCATAGTGGTAGGCAGCAAGAAGCATCAAGGTCACATCGCCGAACTCTATCAATTTATGCGGGACGAGGGTCTAGACTTTAAGTTCAACCCATTGTTCTGCTCCGGCGAGGCACAGAACAATATGGACGAGTATGGCATAACGCCCGATGAATACGCTCAGATGGCCATAGAACTATTCGACCTCTGGTTTGACGACCATGATGGCAAGATAACTGAATCAAATTTTGTTGAAATAGCCAGCAATATTGCCACAGGCAAGCCTACAGGCTGCATGTTTACTAAGAACTGTCAGGACAATTTCCTTGCCATTGCCCCTACAGGCGACATGATGCCATGCGGTCGTTTTTGCGACAACGACCTGCTGCAATACTCCTACGGAAACCTGCATAAAGAGGCACTTGCCGATATTCTGCCACGTATCAAAGAGACTGAAACCTATAGACGCACCGAGTACATCGCTGCAAGCGGATGCAAGGACTGCCACTGGTACCATATCTGCCACGGCGGCTGCCTGCACGACGGCTTCCTTGCCTCCGGCGATTTCCGTCACAAGACCTTTCTCTGTCCCGCCTACAAGAAAATCTTCGCCCATATAGAACACTGCTTAAAAGAAAGCGAATAGTATTATTTTGAGAAGAGTGTAAATTAAACTGTGTCAGGCTATAATAAAAAGTAGAACGACAAAGTTTGATTTACACTCTCTACACCCTCCAAACTAGATGTCAAATTACTTATCTAATAATGGTATATCTGTAATCCCAATATCCAATGCCTCTTTGTCTTTGGCGTTGTAATGACTAATGACTGTCAAGCCATATTCTTAAGTGGTTTGGCTTTTGGGGTCTTGTGATATTTACCGTCGGATGATTGCATTTTCAGTGCGTGACATTTTGTCACAACCTCACTTCCTTCAGCTTTCAATCTTGTTTCATTTCCCCCAATAGGCACCAGAGTTTCTTTATGATTGAATGGGCTGGTTCACAACTTGGTGGACCACTCTCTTGTGAACCATAGTTTGCAAACAGGGTCAGTAAATAAAAAACGAGACTACAAAAACATTCTAAGATTAAAAAAACTTCTAACTTCAAACTTTTTACTATCTTTGCAGTTTGAATTATTGTCAAGCTAATGAAGCAGGAGTTGACCGATAAACTGTTGAAGGTGTTGGAGAAAGTGGTCGATAAACGGGCTTTGAAGCAGAAAATGGTCGATAAATGGTCGATAAAACCATCTTTGGCGGAGAAACTGGTCGATATTTTGGATTTTGTGGCCGATAAAGATGAAATTACTACTGAAGAGATTGTGCGTCAGTTTGGTTTTACTGCGACCACAACAAAACGTTATTTGCGGCAGCTGACCGAGTTCGGCTTTCTTGAAGCTCACGGTGGCAACAAGAATCGTACATATCAGGTCTTGTCTTGACCCGATAAAATCATTTGTGACCCGATATTTTATCAAAATCCCGGCTTGTTGGTCGCATTATCAATTATTTTTACTATTTTTGCCCGCAGAAAATAATTACAAAATAAATATACTATGAAACAGCTTATCGAATGTGTTCCGAATATCAGCGAAGGTCGCGATATGAACATCATCAATCAGGTAACAGCCGAAATCGAGAAGGTTGAAGGCGTGAAATTGTTGGACGTTGACCCGGGTGCGACTACAAACCGTACCGTCATCACTTTTGTCGGAGAGCCTGAAAACGTGTGCGAAGCCGCATTCCGCGTGGTGAAGAAGGCTGCTGAGCTTATCGACATGCGCAACCATCACGGCGACCATCCACGTCAGGGTGCAACAGACGTATGCCCACTCATCCCGATTTCAAACATCACAATGGATGAGGTGGTGGTTTACGCCCGTAACCTCGCAAAACGCTTCGGCGAAGAGCTCAATATCCCGATTTACTGCTACGAAGAGGCCGCTTTCCAGCCCAAACGTAAGAACTTAGCTTACTGCCGCACCGGTGAATATGAGTCATTGTCGAGCCGTCTCGGAACAGAAGAATGGAAACCTGATTTCGGTCCGAACGAGTGGAACGAGCATGTGGCACAGACCGGCGCAACACAGGTCGGAGCCCGCGACTTCCTCATCGCTATCAACTATAACCTCAACACCACCTCGACACGCCGTGCCAACGCCATCGCTTTCGACGTCCGCGAGAAAGGC
>JAGCFC010000202.1 GCA_017650325.1 Salinivirgaceae bacterium
CGAGCTCGCTGTTGTTGCGCTGCTGGAAGTCCTTCCAGCTGAAGTCGTTGTCCTTGGTCTCGGGGGCGTTGGCCGTGAGCACGTAGCGGAGCACGTCCTCCTTGCCCGGGAAGTCCTGCAGGTACTCGTGCGCCCACACGGCCCAGCCGCGGGAGGTCGAAATCTTGTCGCCCTCAAGGTTCAGGAACTCGTTGGCGGGCACGTTGTCGGGCAGAATGTAGCCGCCGTGCGCCTTCAGCATCGACGGGAAGATGATGCAGTGGAACACAATGTTGTCCTTGCCGATGAAGTGGATGAGCCGCGTGTCGCTGTCCTTCCACCACTTTTCCCAGTTGCCCCAGCGTTCGGGTTGGCTGTCGCAAAGTTCCTTTGTGTTTGATATATAGCCAATTGGCGCGTCGAACCAGACGTAGAGCACCTTGCCCTTCACGCCCTCGATTGGCACGGGAATGCCCCATTCAAGGTCGCGCGTCATTGCCCGCGACTGCAAATCCATATCCAACCACGACTTGCACTGTCCGTACACGTTGGTTTTCCACTCCTTGTGGCCCTCGATAATCCATTTTTTGAGCCACTCCTGATAGTTGCCCAGCGGCAGATACCAGTTTTTGGTCGGGCGCTTCACAAGGCCGTGCCCAGGGTGGTTCTTGTTGGTTGGGTTGATGAGTTCGTCGGGCGAAAGAGTTGCGCCGCACTTCTCGCATTGGTCGCCGTAAGCGCCCGTGAAATGGCAGCGCGGGCACTCGCCCACAATGTTGCGGTCGGTCAGGAACTCGCCCGTCTGCTCGTCGCAGAACTGCTCCTCGGTCTTCTCCTCAAGCAGGCCGTCGTCGTAGAGTTTGCGGAAGAAATCGGCGGCAAACTTATGGTGGATGGCCGATGTGGTGCGGCTGTAAACGTCGAACGAGATTCCAAACTCCTCGAACGATTTCTTAATCAGATTGTGATAGCGGTCCACCACCTGCTGAACGGTGATGCCCTCTTTCTGCGCGCGGATGGTAACGGGCACGCCGTGCTCGTCGCTTCCGCCGATGAACATTACCTCACGTCCGCGTGCGCGAAGATAGCGTGCGTAGATGTCGGCCGGCACATAAACCCCGGCCAAATGCCCGATGTGCACCGGCCCGTTGGCGTAAGGCAGAGCCGATGTGATTGTGTATCTTTTATATTCAGTCATAACCTTGAAATTTTGGTGCGAAAATAATGTTTCTTTTCGGTTTTTGAAGGTGAGTTTCGACTAAGAGAAACAATCTGCCATGCAGAAAATCTTTTTTACAACAAAAATTGCACTTTTGGAATGCAATTTTGTATGTTTACGCATTGGGGACAGCCCCATTTTAAACGCAGCAATATGCAGACTTTTGAGGAGATAATGAGCGACTTGAAAGGCCGGAAGTTCAAGCCGGTTTACTTTCTTATGGGCGAAGAGCCATACTATATCGATGCCATAACCGACTATATTGAGAAAAACCTTTTGCGCGAAGATGAAAAGGCTTTCAATCAAGCCGTTGTGTACGGCTCCGATGTCGATTTGGGACAGATTATAAATATGGCCAAACGTGTGCCGATGATGGCCGAATACAACCTTGTGATTGTCAAGGAGGCTCAAAATGTGAAAGGAATCGATGGCGCTGCCGAAGGCAATGTTGACCCGTTTGCACTTTATGTTGAGAACCCGCCAAAATCGACTGTTTTGGTGATAAACTACAAGGGTAAGAAACTCGACTCCAGACGCAAATTGGCTAAACTGCTCGATAAGGAACAAGTGCTTTTTGAGTCAAAATCTTTGTACGACAATCAAGTTGGGAAGTGGATTACCGAGTATCTGCGCAGTCAGAATATCGCTATTGAGCCTAACGCCGCAGAGATAATGGCTGCGCATTTAGGCACAAAACTATCGGTGATTGTTATGGAACTCGACAAACTGAAGGTGGCGGTAGGTGGGTCGAAAAAGATAACAGCCGCCGACATTGAGCGTCACGTTGGCATCAGCAAGGATTTTAATATTTTTGAACTTCAGACAGCCATTGGCGCACGCGATTTTTATCGCAGTGCTCTAATAGCCAAACACATGGGAGCAATGGCCAAGCACAGTATCATTCCCGACATTGCTGTTCTTTATGGATTCTTCACCAAAGTAATGGTTCTGCACGGCATGCGTGGTGCGAGCAGCACCGATTTGGCTAAAGCATTGAAAATAAACCCATTTTTTGTAAAAGATTATCAGGCGGCTGCACGAAATTATAATCTTACACAATGTGCCAGCGCGATAAGTATTCTTCGTGAATATGACGCTTACTCAAAGGGCATTGATGCTCCGCCAATCGGTGATGACGAGTTGCTAAACGAAATGGTATTTAAAATCATATCATGCTGATATGAGCGCACTTACCATTTGTAAGGCTTCGGCCGGATCTGGAAAAACGTTCAAGTTGACGGGAGAATATCTTAAACTCGTATTCAACCCTGAAATTAATTTCAAAAATATTCTGGCCGTAACATTTACCAATAAGGCCACCACCGAGATGCGCACGCGAATTCTGAAGGCTATCAGTGATATTGCCAATGGTCGCAAATCGGACTATGTCGGTGACTTGTGCGAAATGTACCACATGACACCTGTCAAGCTGAAAGAGCGGGCGCAGATTCTGCTAAAGAAAATGCTCAATCAGTACAGCTACTTCAAAATCAGCACTATCGACAGTTTTTTTCAGCAGGTAATCAAATCGATAGCTTACGAACTCGAACTCAACAGCGGGTTCACTCTCGAACTCGACGACAAGACGGTCATCGACAATGCCATTAGCCGGATGATCGATGATTTTGGTCCCAATAGCGAGGAAGGCCGTTGGATTTTGCAGACTATCAGCGACAAAATTGAAAACGGCAAGCGGTGGGAGATTCAGAACGATGTGTCGAGACTAGCCGAAAAAGCCCCGAGTGTACGTAAGGATTGGAGTGAAGGCGATAACGCAGAGCATATCAAGAAGTTTAATGACTTCAAGAAGGAACTAAAGAAGCTCAAGGACGATTTTCTGGTTAAAGTGAACAAAACAGCCAGCGAAGGGATTGAGATAATGAATGGTAACAGCTTTGATATCAAAGATTTTTACCAAACAACGAAGGGTGCGGGATCGTATATTGTCAGGTGTTCAACTGCTGACAGTGCATTCGGTCTTAGTTATAATTCTTATGTGGCCACTTCGCTCGACAACCCAGATAAGATGTCGACCAACAAAGCAAAATGTGCGGAAATGATACGGTCGGGGCTGCACGAGGTGCTTGTGCGACTATGTGAGCTGACCCGCAGCCGTGAGGCTGAACTGGCGGCATCGGCCGAACTGGCTCTTGCCAATATTAACAACTTGGCTCTTGTAGACCGAGTAAACCGTTTGCAGAAAGAGATTTGCGACGAGCAGAACATTTTTTTGTTGAAGTCGGCAATGCCGTTTTTGAATGAAATGATTGGTGATAACGATGCACCTTTCATTTACGAAAAGTTTGGTTACACGCTCAACCATTTTATGATTGATGAGTTTCAGGACACATCAACACTGAATTGGAAAAACTTCTATCCGCTTATTAGCAACAAGGTGGCCGAGGGCTACCCGTCGCTTATTGTTGGCGATGTGAAGCAGGCTATTTACCGGTGGCGCGGTGGCGATTGGAAACTACTTGACAATCAGGTGCAAGCCGATTTCGACATTGCCAAGGACGAAATACAGAATCTTGAGAGTAACTGGCGCAGTTGCAAAAACATTGTTGAGTTCAACAATTGGTGCTTTAAAAGCGTCAGCGGCATAGTGTGCAAATTTATAGCCAAACAGATAGAAACAGGGAATTATCGCCCCGAATATCTCGAAATATTCAGCCGCACATATAGTGATGCCACACAGAAGGTGCCAGATAAGAACGCTTCCTCCAATGGTTTTGTATCGGTTGACTATCTCGATACAACAGACACCGATTATAATACGGCAGTTGCGGAGTGGGTTATCGGGCAAATCGACCGTTTGGCCGAATTGGGTTATCAGCCAGGCGATATAGCCATACTTGTCCGCAGTAAAAAAGAGGGAGTGGCTATTGCCAACTGCCTGGGACAGGCTCAGTGCCTGCATCCCGAAACGGCTAATCGCTACAGGTTTGTGTCGAACGAAGCGGTTCTGCTTGGCAACAACCAGGCAGTCAGACTTTTAGTGGCAGCCATGCAATTTCTGCAGGCTCCGTCTAAAATACAATTTCAGGCACAATTGGTATGGCTTTATTATGCAGTGAGTAAGGGTGTAGCTGTTGCTGCCGAAAAGATACAGCAGACGGAGTTTGGTGACGATGCGGGCAGTGTGTGGAGTCAGATGCCTGACGGTTTTTCCTCTATGAAAGACAGTTTCCGCCAACTTGACCTTATACAGTTGTCAACCAGGTTGATAAGAGCGTTTTTTGGCATGCCGCATCAGATTAGCGCCTCCGACATGCCGTTTATCAGCGAGTTCGAAGACCGGGTGCAGGCATTCAGCGACCGAAACGGGTCTAATATTCAGTTATTTATTGATTGGTGGGCCGAACGTGGATTCCAACAGGCCATCACCATGAACGATCATCAGAATGCCATTCAAGTGATGACTATTCATAAATCGAAAGGCCTTGAGTTCAAAGCTGTGCTACTGCCTTATCTTGTATCGACATCACACGGCGGCGAAATTTTATGGTGTCCTACAAATGAGGAACCTTTTAAGCAATTCTCGCCAATCCCGATACCTTATAAAAAAGACATGGCGGGCACAATATTCCGCGATGCCTACTACGAAGAGGAGTTTATGAAGCATGTCGACAATATGAACGTGCTATATGTGGCGCTGACAAGGGCTTCGCACGACATGCGCATTTGCGCGGCGAAGAACAGCTCGAAAGGAAGCGATTTCTCCGATGCCAAAATCCTCAATATGCTTTATGATCATTGCCAAAATGATCCGGCAGCGCAACAGGCAGGAATTGTTTGTGAAGAAGACCGTATGACAATCGGGGTGGAGCAGCCGTATGTTTCAGATGCAGAAACTGATTCGAGCGAGGAGGAGAGCGTGCCAGAGTGTCCGACAAACCATGCAAAAGTCAGCATACGGTGTCACTCTGAGGATTTCTTTTCGGGGATTGGGTTCGACCGTGCTGAGCGTATCAATATAGGAAAACTTTACCATCACATATTCGAGTACATTAAGTATTCCGACGATGTTCACAAGGCTGTTATGGAAGTTGTCGCGGAGGGTTTTATTCCTGCTGACAAAGTGGCCGAATACGAGCGCAACATCAGCAGATTTGTGAGCCGTCAGCCCGATTGGTTCAGTCAAAAGTGGAATGTTATAACCGAACAGCCGATAATGCTGCCCGATGGCGAAATACGCCGTCCCGACCGTATTCTTGAATCGGATACCGATGTTGTTGTCATCGACTATAAATTCACAAGCCGACACAATCCTGACTATAACAATCAGGTCAAGGTTTATGCCGATGCTCTGCGCCAGCTCACCGGCAAGAAAGTGAGCGGCTACTTGTGGTATGTCTGGCCCGACGAAAAGGTTGAAGTTGTGAGTTGATGGAGTTGTGTATTTGCATAACGCACCGATATTATTACATTTGTGTGAAAATGTAATTGAAAATGGCTTTGCACTATATATTAATATTGGTTCTGGTTTTGTTCGCCTTCTTTTTTGCTGCAATGGAGGTGGCGTTTGTGTCGGCCAACAAACTGCGCATCGAGCTCGATAAGAAACGTGACCGTTATTTCTCGCAGATAATAGAATTGTTCATCGAGAAGCCGGCGCAATATTATGCCACAATGGCCATCGGCAATATGGCGGTGGTGGTAACGCTGGCAATGGTGCTTACAGACGATGGGCCATGGCGCTCGCTGCCCCTTAACGCCGTTGCAATAGTGGCCATTGAGGTGGGTGCGGCTTGCCTGCTCTATCTTTTGGCCGGCGAAATTCTGCCAAAACTGCTGGCCTTTAAAGAGTCAGGCAGTTTGTTGAAAATCATATCGTTACCAGCCTCGATATTCTACTATATGTTCTATTTGGTGTCGAAGATTGTGTATCACACGTCGAGATTTATAACAAACCGTCTGGCATCGAAAAAAGTAACCGAAAACGTAGCCGTTTATTGGGGCATGGTCGACTGGGATTCTCTTGCAAATGAGCAGATTAATGTATCCGACGACGATGATGTGCCGAACGAAATGAAACTTTTCCGCAATGCTCTTGATTTTTCAGACGTCAAGCTGCGCGAGTGCATGGTGCCGCGCCCCGAAATTGTTGCCATATCAATCAACGACAGTCTCGACGAGCTTAAGAAACTGTTTGTCAGTTCGGGACTTTCGAAAATAATTGTCTACAAAGGATCAATTGACAATGTGGTTGGTTTTGCGCCATCGATATCGATGTTCCAGCATCCGGCCAACATTGCATCTATAACACGCAACCTGCCAATTGTTCCCGAATCGATGCCTGCCAACAAACTTTTGGCGCTTTTCATTCAAAACCACCGCAGTATTGCTCTTGTGGTTGATGAGTTTGGCGGTACATCTGGAATTGTGACAATGGAGGACATTCTGGAGGAGATAGTCGGCGATATTCAGGACGAATATGATAAAAAGCGCTACCGTGAGCATCGGTTTAACAATGGCCACTATCAGTTCTCAGCCCGTCTCGAAATTGACTACATAAACGATAAATACGGGATTGACCTTCCTGTGTCAGAGGAGTACGAGACTTTGGCCGGGCTCATTCTGTCGCATTATGGGGCCATTCCTAAAGTGCAGGATGTGGTGTCGTTCGGCAAGTTCAGGTTCACTATTTTGCGAGCTTCGGCAACTAAAATAGAGCTGGTTGACCTAATTGTAAACTAACCCGCATTTTGGTGTTGTCTTGTGCAAAATATAGTGTGTTCGAATTGCAAATGTTGCCACCGCAGCCGCCCTATCGCAACCAAAACCGATCGATTGGCGAAAAATGTAATTTTGCAACATATTGATAATCAATAAACGAAGAGCTCTTTTGAAAAAAAACCTTTTTCCCTCGCCGTTTGTAAAAATTACTATCTTCGTAGCCTAAAATTTTGAAATAAACCTTAAAAAATAAAAAATGGCAACTTTACAGAAAATACGTGATCATGCAGGAAAATTAGTAATGGTCATTGTCGGTGTGGCTTTATTGGCATTTGTTGTTGGTGACTTGTTCAAATCCGATGGAACCTTCGGTAGTTCAAGAAACAAAGTTGGCACAATAGCCGGAAACGATATTCCAATTCAGTACTATCAAGCAAAAGTTGATGAGAATACTGAAATTTACAAACAAAACACACAGCAGAACTCGATAGAGTCAAGTGTTTACGATCAGATTCAGGATCAGACTTGGGAGCAGCTTATTCGTCAATATGTAGTTGAGGAAGAGTACGCAAAGGCTGGCATTAATGTAACTGCTGAGGAATTATACGACATGGTTCAAGGTAATTTTATCGATCCTCAAGTTATGCAGGTTCCTATTTTCAGAGATAGTGAAACAGGTCAGTTCGATCGTAATTTGGTAATGCAGTTCCTTAAAAACAAAGATCTCGATCCGAGCGGTCAGGCTGCAGCATCATGGGCTTCGTTCGAGAAAGGCCTCCTTCAGAACAAGAAAGATCAGAAATTCTTGTCGCTTGTGGGAATGGGAATGTACACCACAGGCCTTCAAGCACAAAAGGAGTCGGATGACAAAAACATCAAGTATGATTTTGATTATATCCAGTTGCGTTATAATTCGGTTGCAGACTCTCTTGTCAAAGTTACTGATAGCGACCTGAAGAATTACTATAACAAAAACAAGGATGAATTCAAACAGGATGAATCTCGTGACATTTATTATGTCACATTCCCAATAAAAGCTTCGGAAGATGACCTTAACAGCACAATTGAAAGTGTTGAGAATCTCAAAAATGAATTTGGAAGCAAAGACGAAGGAGCACTTGAGCAGTTTGTAAATCTTGAGTCGGAGATTCCTTTTAGCAATAAATATTTGAGCGAAAGCGAACTTTCGGCACCGATTGCTGAATTATTCTCAGCACCAAATGGCACTCTGGTAGGTCCTTATCAGGAAGGCGATTATGTGAAATTGGCCCGCAAGATAGGCACTGCAAAGGTTGCCGATTCGGTTGAGGCTCGCCATATTCTTATCCGCCCGTCGGCCGATTTGACTGAAGAGGCCGCAAAAGAGAAAGCCGACAGCATTTTGAATGCTATTAATAAGGGCGCATCTTTTGCTGAGATGGCTGAGAAATTCTCTGCTGACGGATCGGCTCGCGATGGTGGAAATCTTGGCTGGTTTACAGAGGGAACAATGGTTAAAGAGTTCAATGACGCATGTTTTGGAGCCAAGAAAGGTGACAAATTAGTAGTTAAGACACAGTTCGGTTATCACGTTATCGAAATTCAAAACCAGACAACTCCATTACAGAAAGTTAAAGTGGCAATAATCGCACGTGAGATTTCGGCAAGCAACAAAACCGTTGATGCCATTTACGGCAATGCAAGCCGTTTCGGCAGCAATAACCGTACTTTGGAGGCTTTCCGCAGTAATGCGGAAAAGGAGGGTATCACACTCCGTACCGCCAATGTGAAACGTGACGACCGCCGTTTGGCAAACTTTGAGAGCCCGCGCCAAATCATACGTTGGGCATACAAGGCTGGCAGAGGTGAGATTTCAGAAATATTCGAACTCGACAACCAATTTGTTATTGCAATGGTTTCTGCAATTCACAAGAAAGGTGTGGCATCATTCGAAGAGGTTAAAAACGATATCGCACGTCGTGTACTAGTTGAGAAAAAGGCCGAATATTTGGTTTCGAAACTTAATGAAGCCAGTGCTGGTGCATCAGCTCTTCAAACAGTTGCCGATAAGCTTGGTGAGCAGGTAAAGGAGGCTAAAAACGCATCATACTCTTCTTATTCAGTTCCTTCAGTAGGCGTTGAACCTAATGTTCAGGCTGCAATGGTGACTACAGAAGAGCAGAAAATCAGCAGCCCGATCAAGGGTAACAATGGTGTTTTCTTGATTCAGGTGAAACAAGTTGAGAAACCGGAAAGCGTTGATTTGGCCCGTGAGCGTGAATTGCTTCAACGCACCAATATGTCTAAAGCTGGCTATCAGGTGCTTTCGGCTATTCAATCAGCCGCCGACATCGAAGATAATCGTTCGAATTTCTATTAGCAGATTATTAAAAACACGATAAAAGGTTGGGCATTGTCCAACCTTTTTTGTTTCTTTCAGCATTATTATGCGGTTGTTCTGACATTTGATTGGGACAAGTGAAAAAAAATATCGATATGAGCAAAAAAATAGCATTAATCACAGGCATAACGGGACAGGATGGCTCGTTTCTGGCAGAGTTCCTATTGGAGAAAGACTATGAGGTCCACGGCATTATGCGCCGTTCATCATCGTTCAACACGGGGCGTATCGAACATCTTTATCTAGATGAGTGGGTGCGCGACATGAAGCAGAAACGCCTTATCAATCTGCATTATGGCGACATGACCGATTCAAGTTCGCTCATTCGCATCATCCAACTTGTTCAACCCGATGAAATCTACAATCTTGCCGCACAGAGCCATGTGAAGGTGTCGTTTGATGTGCCGGAATACACCGCCGAAGCCGATGCAATTGGCACTCTTCGTCTGCTTGAGGCTGTCAGAATATTGGGTTTGGAGAAGAAATGCAAACTTTATCAGGCTTCAACTTCGGAGTTGTTTGGTTTAGTGCAGGAGGTTCCGCAGAAGGAGACAACGCCGTTCTATCCGCGCAGTCCGTACGGTGTGGCCAAGCAATACGGATTCTGGATTACCAAGAACTACCGCGAGTCGTACGGGATGTTCGCTTGCAACGGCATTCTGTTCAATCATGAGAGTGAGCGCCGCGGCGAGACTTTTGTCACTCGCAAGATAACGCTGGCTGCCGCCCGAATTGTGCAGGGCTATCAAGACAAGCTCTATCTGGGCAACCTGAACTCACTGCGCGACTGGGGTTACGCTAAAGATTACGTTGAGTGCATGTGGCTGATTCTGCAACAAGAGAATCCTGACGATTTTGTGATTGCAACTGGTGAATACCACACTGTGCGCGACTTCTGTACGCTGGCATTCAAGACTTTGGGTGTCAATCTGCGTTGGGAAGGCGTGGGCGTAGACGAAAAAGGTATCGACACTGCCACAGGCAAGGTTTTGGTTGAGGTTGATCCGAAATATTTCCGTCCTGCAGAAGTTGACCAATTGCTCGGCGACCCCACAAAGGCCAAAACACAACTTGGCTGGAATCCGCGCAAGACAAGTTTTGAAGAGTTGGTGAAGATTATGGTTGAGCACGATATGAAATTCGTGAAGAAGATTCATTTGAAGGCGCAGATGGAATAATCCTTGTCTCTAACCAAACGCATCCAAATAAATCCTAATTGATTATGTCAGAAGAATATATCGATTATTGTGATAAAAAGAACACTTTAGCTTATAAAGTGATAGGGTGCGCAATGAAAGTCTATTCAACGTTGGGTACAGGTCTTTTAGAGTCCGTGTATAGGAAAGCAATGTTGGTAGAATTAAGAAGACAAGATATTAAAGCGGAAACAGAAGTGCCTATTAATGTTGAATATTGTGGTGAAGATTTAGGATTGGGGTTTCGGATTGACATTTTAGAAGAGAATATTATGATTCTTGAATTGAAATCGATTACTGCATTTGAGAATATTCATTATAAACAAATTAGCAACTATCTTAATTTAACAAATAAACCTTTGGGATACTTGATAAATTTCAATGTGGATAATTTTGTGATGGGGAAAGGTTATGACAGAATAAAAAACTTCAACTATACAGAAGATATCCCAAAGTGGTTATATTAAATAAGATAATTGGTCTCTAACCAAACGAATCCAAATGTTTTTATGAGTTTACAATTTGGTTTAATTAGGATTAGTTTGGTTGGAGATAAAACTATATGAATTATAATAGTATAAATGATTAAAACGCAAGGATATATGAAAAGGATAAAAGAGGGTCGAATATTAGATTATAAGAACAATCTTGTAAAACAAAATCCGCTTTTAATAGATGCTAAATATATTAAGGTAATTGATGATATTCCTTTGAAGGAAGTAATCGAAAAGAATGATTGGGTTGATTATAAAGATATGGTATGGACAAAATAGAATTTGCAAGCAAAATTCAAGTTGTTTTTATCTGACAACGTAGCGAGCAATTTTAGAAAGAAACAAGATAAAATTTGGTTTAATTAGGATTAGTTTGGTTAGAGATAAAAAACAAAGTATGGAAAAAGAATCGAAAATATACGTCGCTGGGCACCGAGGAATGGTGGGTTCGGCCATTGTGCGCGAATTGCAGCGGCAGGGCTACACCAATATCATTACCCGTACCCATAGCGAACTCGACCTTTGTCGTCAAGCCGATGTTGAGGCGTTTTTTGCTGCGGAAAAGCCCGAATATGTTTTTCTGGCGGCGGCAAAAGTGGGAGGCATTGTAGCCAACCAAAACGCATTGGCCGATTTTATGTATCAGAATATGATACTTGAAATGAATGTGATACACGCCGCATGGCAAAACGGTTGCAAGAAACTGGAGTTTTTGGGCTCGTCGTGCATATATCCGCGAATGGCACCGCAGCCAATGAAAGAGTCGTGCTTGTTAACGTCGGAACTTGAGAAGACCAACGAGGCATACGCTTTGGCAAAGATTTCAGGCTTGAAATACTGCGAGTTCCTTAACCGCCAATACGGCACCGACTATATCAGTGTTATGCCGACCAACCTTTATGGTCCAAACGACAACTATCACCCCGAGCACAGCCACGTGCTGCCCGCTTTGATTCGGCGCTTCCACGAGGCGAAGGTGTCGGGTGCGGAATCGGTAACTTGTTGGGGTGACGGCAGTCCGCTACGCGAGTTCCTTTATGTTGACGACCTTGCCAACTTGTGCGTCTTCCTGATGAACAACTACAGCGGCAACGAAACCGTCAATGCTGGAACTGGCAAGGAATTGACAATAAAACAGTTGACCGAACTTGTTGCGAAAGTTGTGGGCTACAAAGGCGAGATAAAATGGGACACCACACGCCCTAACGGCACACCGCGTAAGTTGCTCGATGTGTCGAAAGCCGAGCGTTTGGGCTGGCGTTACAAAACTGAACTTGAGGATGGCATTCGTTTGTCGTACAACGATTTTCTGACAAACCCAATGCGTGCCGAAAGATAAATAAGTAAAATCTTGATATTATGAATATTGCAATTGTTGGAACAGGATATGTCGGACTTGTGTCGGGTGTTTGCTTTGCCGAGATGGGCATTGATGTAACCTGCGTCGATATTGACAGCGCAAAAATCGAGCGTTTGAAACAAGGCGAAATACCAATCTACGAGCCTGGTCTCGACGAGATGCTGTTGCGTAACGTGGCCGCTGGTCGTCTGCACTTTACAACCGACCTTCGCACCTGTCTCGACAATGTTGAAGTGGTCTTTTCGGCCGTCGGCACTCCGCCCGATGAGGACGGAAGCGCTGATTTGCAATATGTTCTGGCTGTGGCACGCACCTTCGGACAGAATATCAGCAAATACACCATTCTGGTAACAAAATCAACAGTGCCTGTGGGCACGGCGCAGAAGGTGAAAGCAGCCATTCAGCAGGAATTGGACAAACGCGGTGTGCAAGTCGAATTTGATGTGGCTTCAAACCCCGAATTTCTGAAAGAGGGCGCGGCTATCAAAGACTTTATGGGTCCCGACCGCGTGGTGGTGGGAACCGACAGCCCGCGCGCGCAGAAGATTATGGCGCGACTCTACAAGCCGTTTATGCTCAACAGCGAGCGAATGATTTTCACCGACATTCCGTCGGCCGAAATGATAAAATACGCCGCCAACTCGATGCTAGCCACCCGCATATCGTTTATGAACGACATTGCCAACCTTTGCGAGTTGGTTGGTGCCGATGTGAATATGGTGCGCAAAGGCATTGGCAGCGACACCCGCATTGGCCGTAAATTCCTTTATCCTGGCTGTGGCTACGGCGGCAGTTGTTTCCCGAAAGATGTGAAGGCGCTCATTAAAACAGCCGAGCAAAGCGGATATCAGATGCGTGTGCTCAGGGCAGTTGAGGAAGTGAATGAACGGCAGAAAGCCATTTTGTTCGACAAACTCAACAAGCGTTTCGACGGAAATCTTAAAGGTAAAACCGTGGCTTTGTGGGGATTAGCCTTCAAACCCGAA
>JAGCFC010000203.1 GCA_017650325.1 Salinivirgaceae bacterium
ATTGAACATAACAGGTTCGTCACTCACAAATTGAAATCTGTAAGCGCCACCACCAATAGTTATGTCCGAAAACTGTGTTCATCATTTTTGTTTTTGCGCTGCAAATGTGAAGAATAATTTTTAATGTGCAAGAGATTTTTTACGTTGATACGAGTTTTTTGTACACCAGCCGATTCGCTACTCTTCGTTTTTTTAGTATCTTTGCAACCGATTGCAAAACGATAAAATTATGAATATGAGAAAGTTTTTAATACTAACAGTTTCCGTCGCACTATGCTTTGCGGCTTGTAAAAAAGACAACGAGGAAACCCCAGAGTCAAATCAGTCTGAGGTTACTCCAAACGACTCAACGCAAACCACCGACACAACAACGGTTGTGCCCGCCGATTCAGCAAAAATAGCCGCCGAGCAACTGCAAAAGAAGCTCAACAACTACCGCTATCTGAAAACATACGTCGACCGCGCCGAACATCCCGATTTCAAGTTCAGCGGAGCGCTCGATGTCAACGATTTTCATAACAACCGCAGTGGTGTGCGCGACACCGTAACGGCACATTTCGATGAAATTGTGGCCGGCAACGCCATGAAGTACGCCTCAGTAGTGAACGGAGGAGGCAGCATGAACTTCAACACCGTAAAACAGTTTGTAAGCGATGCGCAAGCCGTCGGGCTCTCCATTTTCGGCCACACGCTGGCTTGGCACTCACAGCAGCAGCCGGGCTATCTTGAGAGTCTGATGGCCGACAAAGAAGTTGAGGTTCCCGAAAGCGAGAAGGTTGACGTTACCGATACTGAAATCGAATACAGCAAACTTTCGGGCTGGAATTTATGGAAAGCCGATTTTGTGCAAGACGATAATAATGTCGATTACTCGATTACAATAACAAAAGATGGTGCTCTTGTATCAAACAAGAAGAAGGCCAACAATAACTATATGGTTCAGTATCAAGTGGCTGGCGGACTTTCGCTCAAATTTGGCGTCAAGTACACAATGACCATCAAAATGAAATCGTCAGGTACGGCAACCGTCAATTACAGCGTGGGCAGCTGGTATCCCGACAACTTCAACGGCAGTTTCGAGGTTGGTACCGAGATGAAAGAATACACCGTTCAGTTTGAGCCGGTTGTCGAAGGCGGTTTTGTGCTGTTCCAAACGGGTGATTTTGTGGGCGACATATTGATTGAAAGCCTGAAAATCACACACAAAGGTAGCGACAAGACTATTCCCCTCACCGCTGAGCAGAAACGCGACACTCTAATCTGGGCTATGGACCGATGGATTGCCGGCATGATGGAGGCTACCAACGGCTACGTGAAGGCTTGGGATGTTGTGAACGAAGCTCTCTCGGGCGAGGATAAAGATGGCGATGGTATCTACGACCTGCAAAGCTATGAGCTTAACAACGATGGCGACCCCACCAACGTGTCATCAGGTGTATTCTACTGGCAGTATTATATGGGCGACCTTGAGTACGTGCGCACCGCTGTGGCAAGCGCCCGCAAGCACTTCAAAGGCAATGCCGCCGACCTGAAATTATTTGTCAACGACTACAACCTTGAGTCGACCTGGGATGACAACGGAAAAGTGAAATCGCTTGTAAAATGGATTGAAAAATGGGAGTCGGATGGCGTAACCAAAATCGATGGCATTGGCACACAGATGCATATCAGCTGCTACGAGAGCGCCAGCCTGCAAAAAGATGCAGAGAAACACATTGTTAAGATGTTCGAGATAATGGCCGCAAGCGGTAAACTCTGCCGCATTTCGGAACTCGACATGGGCTACGTCCGCGGTTCGAACAAGTGGGCTGGATCAATTAAAACCAACCAAGTGACTCCTGCAGAGCACCAGAAAATGGCTGATTTCTATAAGTTTATCATTAAGAAATACTTCGAGATTATTCCCGCCGCACAGCAATACGGCATCTGCCAATGGTGCCTGACCGACGCTCCGAGCGGCTCGGGTTGGCGTGGTGGCGAGCCTGTTGGCATCTGGACTGAAAACTACAAGGCACGCAAGGCAACCTACGGCGGTTTTGCCGATGGTTTGGCCGGAGTGGAATAACCCTCCCCTCGCCTGTGCAACATACAAACGGCATCTTGCTTTAAAGCAGGGTGCCGTTTTTTTATAGATAATACCAAAACCGCATGGCCTTGTTTGTTGGCACGCCCTAATTATAACCAACGAAGCTCCAGCCGCACAATGATGTCGCACTAACCAACTGACCAAAAAAAAGCAGGGTTGCCTTATTCCAACAACCCCGCATATCAACCATTCAACACTATTCTTATCTAACCATAACCCTCTTAACAATGCCACCAGTTTTTACAATGTAAACGCCTGTGCCATTTACATTTATTTCAGCACGAACGCAAGGCGTTGCGTCCATACAGATTAATTTACCCATGGCATCATAAACACAAATTTCATCAGTGGCGTTCTCAACCACAATTGTGTTTCCATGGGCGTAAATGTTCACCTCATTGGCGGCGGATTCCGCAACAGCCGTGCCTTTCTCAGGTGTTTTTGCCAGTTTGGTGCCTTCGGCAAAATGAGAATCATGTTCTTTCTGCACCTGGCATGAAACCAATAAAACAAAAAAAGCCGGCACCAAAACGGCACCGGCCTTTGCATTATATCGCGGCAAGCGGATTAGAATGCCTTGATAATTCCCATAAAGTCCTCGCATTTCAGCGACGCGCCACCAATCAGGCCGCCGTCGATGTCGGGTTTGGCGAACAGCTCGGGAGCGTTCGAAGCCTTGCAAGAGCCACCATAAAGGATTGATGTGTTCTCGGCTACTTCCTTGCCATATTTTGCGGCAATCACTGAACGGATGTAAGCGTGAATCTCTTCAGCTTGGTCCGAAGTGGCGGTTTTGCCAGTGCCGATAGCCCAGATTGGCTCGTAGGCGATGATGATTTTCGAGAAGTCTTCAGCCGAAAGGTTGAACACCGAACCCTCGAGTTCAGCTTTCACAACCTCGTTCTGTTTGTTGGCTTCGCGCTCGGCAAGGCTTTCGCCGATGCAGAAGATAACCTTCAAACCGTTGGCCAGAGCCAGCTGCACTTTCTCTTTCAGAATCTCGTAAGTCTCTTTGTAGTACTCACGACGCTCAGAGTGACCCAGGATAACGTACTCTGCGCCAGTCGATTTAACCATTTCGGCCGAAACCTCGCCAGTGAAGGCGCCTTTTTCCTTGTCGGCGCAGTTTTCGGCGCCCAGACCGATAATGTTGTGATTGATAACATCAGAAACCTTTGCAAGGTGGATAAACGGTGTGCAGATAACCACGTCGCAGTTTGGTTTTGCGCTTAAAGCGTTGTTCAGCTCTGTTGCAAGAGCAATGCCTTCCTGAAGATTTTTGTTCATCTTCCAGTTGCCGGCAACTATTTTCTTTCTCATATCGATATTATTTAAATAACTAATTGTTAGTTCTTTACATCTTATTATGGCACTTTGCCTTATTGCGCGCAAGTAAGTAAATCGATGCGATAAATGCAAGCAATAAAATGAGTAGCCACGAGTAGAACGATGTTTGTTTTTGCATTTGATAATCAATGCATTTTGCCAGCAGGTTGCCGTCGAAGAATTTGAGCGGCGGAATGTCGGTCAGATTCCATTTGCCGATAATCACGCCGTCTTTAACCACCATTAGGCCCGGATTTGAGCGGACAATGGTTTTGAGCGTTGTCTCGTCGCAGATGCAGATTTCGTAGGGCGGTTCGGCCACTTCGCGGAAATTCTCAATGGCCTCGTCGGTCGATGCTGTGAGCATTCGGAATGTGTAGCCTTGCGCCATGCAGAAGTCGGCCAGACGGTTGATGCTGTCATTTCGGCTCAAGTCCGATTTGTCGAGATTGTAGGCGATGAGCAGGAAGTTGTAGTTGTCGCTCGCCAATACTTCGGCGGTCAAGTCCTCGCCATCGGGGTTCACAATCGAGAAATCGTGGATTGGCGGCTCGTAGCCCTTCTTCACCAGCGTGTGCTTGGCATCGACGAAAGTCCAGGTGCTGTCGGGCAGGTTGCTAATTTGGAACGTTTCCTGTTTGCCGTCCTTCTCATACACAAAGGTGCTTTCCCAAACATCGGCGGGTGCGCCTTCGGGCCGCGACATTTTTTCGGGAATCGATGTGCCAACACTGTAGGGGCGGAAATCGAGCACTTGCGTGTGCTTGTATGAGTATCCGCAGAAAATCAGTATTGCAATGGCCGAAGCGCCTGTTAGCGCCCATTGCTCGTTGATTGTCAGACGGTTTTTAATATCATTGCGCCACCAGAAAACTACAAGCGCCGCCGCCAGCAGCACCACGTTCTTGAAGAATGTCTGCCAGTTGGTAATCACCAGCGCGTCGCCAAAGCAAC
>JAGCFC010000204.1 GCA_017650325.1 Salinivirgaceae bacterium
AGACGCTAGCGGATTCAACCTTGTGGCCGAAATTGTCAACATTCTGTGCGACGAGAAGTATCTGGCCGCCGACGGCAAACCCGACGTCGAGAAAATGGGCATTATCACCTTCGACCCTGTGCACCACACATATATCGAACTTGGGAAGAGTGTCGGCAACGCCTTCGCCGACGGCCAAAAACTGAAATAGGCAGCACTGAACGTCGGCTCGGCTTTATAATCCGTCCCTGCGCAGGGGCGGATTTTTTTGTTCCCGTGGCTTGCCGAGTGTTCTTTCGGACGCACTTTGCAATGTGCGCGACTCTTTTTTGCCCAAAACACAGCCGAATATTAAAAGTGTTTTTTACTTTTACACCATAATAACAATAAACCACTGAGTATGAACAGAAAACTGAGGGTGGCTCAGCCGCTCAAAAACATTCTTCTTGCCGCTGGGTGCGCCGCTATTGTCGTATCCGCGCAAGCGCAAGTAATTATCGATATCGACGCTCAGCAGCGCGGGCCAAAGGTGAGCCCGATGCTCTACGGCATTTTCTACGAAGATATCAACCACGCTGCCGACGGCGGGCTGTATGCCGAACTGATACGCAACCGCTCGTTTGAGGACGGGCCGCAATATGGCGCGCCTGCCGATATGCAAGGCTGGACAACCAAGGCGGCACCAACGTCGCGAATCACGGCGCAACTCATTCAGAACACCAAGAAAACGCCGTTGCTCAACAACGTGCAGCACAACGCCTTGCAACTGACCGTCGAGGCTAGCGCGCAAAACCCTGCCTGCCTTGTGAATGAAGGTTTCTGGGGTATCAACGCTGTGCAGGGACGCAGTTATCGGCTGTCGTTTTGGGCAAAAACGCTGAAATACCAAGGCTCGCTGAAGGCCGTGCTCTGCTCGAAGGACGGCTCGCAGATTTACGCCGAAAGCGCCATTGCTGGGTTTCCCGCCAAGGCGAAAGGCTGGACCAAATATGAGGCCACGTTCACCGCGAGCGACAACGATTCGCAGGCGCAGTTCGCCCTTGTGTTCGACGGCTCGGGCGTGGTGCAGATTGATGTGGTGAGCCTGTTTCCGCCCACGTTCAAGAACCGCGAGAACGGTA
Source organism: Salinivirgaceae bacterium (assembly GCA_017650325.1). Lineage (GTDB taxonomy): Bacteria > Bacteroidota > Bacteroidia > Bacteroidales > SZUA-534 > RUG13583. The sequence continues at coordinate 1,101 of JAGCFC010000204.1, forward strand.
TGCGCCCCGACCTGGCCAATATGCTGTGGCAGATGCACCCGAAGTTTATGCGGTTTCCTGGCGGATGCTTTGTTGAGGGCCAGGACAGCCCCGACAACGCCTTCCGATGGGAACGCACCATTGGTCCGATTGAGGAACGCGAAGGGCACTGGAACGTGAACTGGGGCTACCGCACCACCGACGGACTGGGCTATCACGAATATCTGCAACTGGCCGAAGACCTTGGCGCAAAGCCGCTGTTTGTCGTCAACGTGGGAATATGGCACGGCGGACAAACACCATTCGACAGTATCCAGCCTTGGATTGACGAGTGTATGAACGCGCTCGAATACGCCAACGGCCCCGTGACGTCGAAATACGGCGCCATTCGTGCCCAAAACGGCCACCCAGAGCCCTTCGGCATTGAATATCTTGAAGTTGGCAACGAGAACAACCAGCCAGTCCAGAGCCAGCAGAGCGACCACTATTACGAGCGCTATGAGCAGTTCTACAAAGCCGTCAAGGCCAAATATCCCGAAATGAAAATCATTGGCAACGTGGTGGCCTGGGGCGATGACAATCCGAAATGGAACTCGACGCTGCCCGTTGACCTGCTCGACGAGCACTACTACCGCTCGCCCGACTGGTTTGCCGCCGCTTTCAGCAAATATGACGCCTACGACCGCCGCGGCCCGAAAATCTACGTGGGCGAGTATGCCGTGACAAACGGCTATGGCGTGCTCGGCAATATGAACGCCGCCTTGGGCGAGGCCGTCTATATGATGGGAATGGAAAACAACTCTGACATTGTGGAACTGGCTTCGTATGCGCCAATCTTCGTCAACGAGAACGATGCCCGCTGGCGCCCCGATATGATACGCTTCAGCAGCAGCCGAGTTATGGGCACGCCAAGTTACTACGTGCAGCAACTGATGCCCGCCAACCTGGGCACACAGGTGGTGAAAGTCGGCCAGAGCAATCCTTACAAGCAAAGCCTTAAACCGCTGACACCCAAGCAGAACCGAGTGGGATTCGGAACTTGGAACACCCGCGCCACGTTTGAGACCACAAAAGATGTTGAATTCGTCTATGGCGACTGGCAGAAAGATGGCGGCACCGTGCGGCAGACGGGCGGCAAGGACGCCACGCTCTGCATTGAGAAGGAAATCATTGACAGCGACCATTACACCTGCAAATTCCGCGCTCGCAAAGACGAGGGCGCCGAGGGATTCATTATCATATTCAATTATGTCGATGACAAAAACTACTGCTGGGTAAATTTTGGCGGGTGGACCAACACGCAGCACGCCATTGAGCAGATTAGCAACGGCGGCAAACTGCTGACCGCAGGCAAGCGCGGCCACGTAGAGCAAGGCCGCTGGTACGACGTTACGCTGCAAGTTGCTGGCGACAGCGTCAAGGCTTGGCTCGACGGCGAGATGGTCTTCGACACCGTGCTGAAACACGATGAAACGAAGGGCATATTCAGCAGCGCCACCATTGACGAGGCCACAGGCGAACTGATAGTCAAGGTGGCCAACACCAGCGATGTGGCCACAACCGCCAGTCTGAACCTTAAGAATCTCAAACCGCAGAGCGCCCGCGTGGTGCGTCTGTCCGCCAGCAGCGGCACCGACGAGAACACTCTCGACACCCCCACCAACATTCATCCCGTCGAGCAACTGCTCTCACCCGTCGGCGACAGCGTGCTACTCGATGTGCCGCCATACTCGCTGAATATTGTCAGAATAAAATAGGCAGAGAAATCGAAATTCCGCCGACAACGCTAATCCGTCCCTGCACAAGGGGCGGATTTTTTTTTGCAGCAGCCGCTCAATTGGCCCGCCACCTGACGTTTTACTTTTGATATTGGACAAAACATATAGTCAACTATATATTTTGTCCGATAGGTGGTTATTTTGTTTGTTTACTGAAAGATACACAGTACATTTCCTTACCGTTTTTGACATTACCACTTCGAAAACGGCCGTTGCGACAGATATGAATTGTAATACCGCTTGTCGCCTGTTACTTCCTGGCCAATCCAATCGGGAAGTTGAACGGGGCGGTCGGGGCGGTCTATTTCCACTTCGGCCATTGTAAGCCCTTCGTTTTCACCGCCGAACACGTCAACTTCAAACGTCAAGCCGCCAAACGGGACAATGTACCGCATCTTTTCGATTGTGCCAGGCAGACAGAGTTTTAGCAACATTTCAGCCTCATTCACAGCAATTTCCTTTTCCCATTCGAATCGGCTCAAGCCGTCAGTGCTGCCTGCGCCCTTGATTGTCAGATAACCTTTGTCGCCCTTAATGCGCACGCGCACAGTGCGTTGTGGGTCCGATGACAAGTAACCTTGACAAATTCTATATTCCGCTGTCGCAAACTGGCGAAACTCGCCCGCAACTAAAAATTTCCGCTCAATTTCAGTATAATTCATAACCTAAACAGAAAACGTAAACTAAAACCTAACACCTTATCCCTTATGCCTTATGCCTTATCCCTTATGCCTTATCCCTTATGCCTTATCCCTTATGCCTTATGCCTTATCCCTTATGCCTTATCCCTTATGCCTTATGCCTTATGCCTTATCCCTTATGCCTTATGCCTTATCCCTTATGCCTTATGCCTTATCCCTTATGCCTTATCCCTTATGCCTTATGCCTTTTAACTTTCCCGCCAGCAATATGGCATTCAAAAGATTAGACTCTTGCGAGCGAACCGAATACCTCTCATCGATAGTTTTGTGCGCGGCCTCGCCCAAACGGCGGCGAAGTTCCACCGATTCAACCAGTTGCGAAAGGCAATCAATCCATTCGCTGTCGGTCGAAGCAAGAAAACCGTTCACGCCGTGCTCAATAATATCGGTGTTCACGCCCACGGGCGACATCACAGTGGCAATGCCCAGCGCCATATACTGAATGCCCTTGAAACCGCATTTTCCACACGACCATTTGTCATCGGGCAGTGGCATAATGCCGATATCAACCTTGTTAAGTTCTTCTAATTCAGTGTCTTTATTCCATTTGGTGCTTTTCAGCTCAAGTTCGTCGACAGAGTAGTCAACATCAACTATCACTTTGAAATTCACCTTGTTGCCATATTTTTTCTTAATGGCCGTCAAGGCGGGAATAGCGTTTTGGAAGTGCTTCAAGGTTGTGGTGCTGCCAATCCAGCCAATGGTTACGGGCGTTGAATCCACCGCGCCGCGATATTTGTAAAGCGTTGTGTCAATGACAGTTGGAACAATCACCACGTTTTGGTTCGACTGCCGCGCGTAATCAGCCAGAAACGAGTTGCCGACCATTACAACATTGGCCAATTGGGCGATTTTTGCCGTTTTGGCCGAACTTTTCAGCCAACTCAAATTCTTGTTCGATTCCGATATGTCGTTCAGCCAGATAGCGTCGTCGAAGTCGAAAAGCAGCGCGGCGCGGCTCTTCGACAGCAGTTTTTCGAAGATTGCCCATCCCCAGAAATGCGCCTCACGGTACACAATAATATAGTCGTAACGCGAAGCCCGCAGTACATCGAACAATCTGATTATTACACACTTGAACGCAATCCAGCATTTCAGCAGATAGTTGCCCCGCTTGTAGAATTTGCGGTCGTCCCACTCGTTAAGCAGAAACGAGTATGTGATTTCAAAATCTTCAGACTCAAGGAATTGCATAAATTGCTCAAATCTGAACCTTTGACCAGGCGAGCGTCCAGGACGGTGTGGGGCAATATATAACAATCGGTGTTTCAATGCGTTATCGTTTTATAAACTGAATCGTACGCTGCCGCGCCTCTTTCGAGCGAGAACATCTCGCAGGCTAGTCGGCGCGAAGCCTCACGGTCGGCAGGCAGTTCAAGCATTTTTCTTATCGCTTCAGCGTAATCATTTCGCGTCCAGCCGTTTACAAGAACGCCCAACGGATTGCTTTCAATAATTCCATCGACATCGCCAACGCCCTTGTTGGTGACGCAGGCGATTCCCAACGCCATCAGTTCGGCAAGTTTGGTGGGCGACGACGCCTTTTTCGACCAAACAGGCTTAATGAAGAACAGCGACGCGCTCGAGAGCATTGCCAACTGCGGCACTTCGTTGCGTGTGGCGGGTTGTACAATTATGCGGTCCACACCGATTCCGTGCCGTGCGGCCTCGTCGAGAATCAGTTGCTTGCTGTCGCGGGTAATGAGCAGAAAAACCGCATCGGGGCGCACGGCAAGCAGTTCGGCAAAAAAGTCCATCATTTCGGGCAACATATACCACGTCCCGACAGAGCCCAGATACGATAGCACGAATGCGTTTTTGTCAATGCCAAGTTTTTGCCGCCATTGCTCAATATCTTGCTGATTTTGAGTTTTATAATCGAAATGATTAACGTCGGCGCAGCAAGGAATGACCGTAATTTTATCGGCCGTTACGTTGGGAAGATTCCATTGCAGAATCTCGCTTTTAGCGGCATTGGTCAGGCTCACAATGGCATCGCAACCAGACATAAAGTCTTTTTCCTTGCGTTTGAAAAAGTTATATACAAGTCTGTATATCAGTTTTTTAGTATTCCAAATATTGCCGTCGGCTCGCTCGTCGGCATAAAAGCCGCGCATATCGAACACGAACCTGCACCCCAGACGGTGCTTCATTGCCAGCCCCACAAAAGCCGAAATGTAACTGCGGCAATGCACAATGCCGAAGTCTTTCTGCCGCGCGAGTTTGAACGCCATCCGCTTGATTGTCAGAATGTCGAGCAGAGTCGAGATTATTGGCGGACGCTTGGTGTATGACATTGGTTGCCAGTCGATTCCAGCCGCATTGACAATACCCCGAACTTCCGATTCGCCTTGAGCGAAAACTTCAGGCTTTTCGGCGCTGATAAGCGTTATGCGCCATCCTTTTTCCGACAGGGCGCACAGGTACGGCAGCACTTGTGAGCGGCCCAGCGAATCGGTCATCCCATCATATGATATATATAGTATCTGATTGGGTGTCATACGTTTAGAATGAATTGTTTAATGGCGTCTTCGTCGGCGCGGTCGAACCAGTGCATTTGCGGATAGCGGTTGAACCACGTCATTTGTTTTTTTGCGTAACGCCGTGAGTTTCTTTTGATTAGGCGCACAGCTTCATCAAAATCGTATTCGCCGTCGAAGTAGCCGAAAAACTCTTTGTAGCCAACAGTGTTGAGCGAATTTAAATGCTTGTATTGGTGCAGATTACGTGCTTCGGCTTCCAATCCTGCGGCAAGCATCGCATCAACGCGGCGGTCGATACGGTCGTAGAGTTGCTGACGGTCCATTGTTAGGCCAACCATCACTATGTCAAACGGCCGCTGTTTGCCTTGCCCCGTCCGCAACGACGAGTATGTTTTGCCCGTTTGCGCAATCACTTCAAGAGCCTTCAGCACGCGTTTTGGGTTCACAATGTCGGCATTGTTATAATAGTCGGGGTCGAGTTGGGCAAGTTCGGCACGCAAGGCATCAATGCCTTCATTTTTAAGACGATGCATCATTTGCTCACGAATTTCGGGCGACGCTGTCGGCAAAGAGTCGATACCCTGCACAACAGCATCAATATACATTCCCTAGCCGCCAACCATCAGCACCTTGTCGTGCGTGGCGAACAGCGTGTCGAGCAATTCGAGCGCCTGCAGTTCGAACCGTCCCGCGCTGTAATAGTCAGTTATTGAGAGATTTCCAATAAAATAATGCTTCACCCTGGTCAACTGCTCTGCCGACGGCGGTGCAGCGCCAATCTTCAACTCACGATACATTTGCCGCGAGTCGCACGACACGATTTCCGTGCCCAGCGCCTGAGCCAGTTCAATGCTCAAGTCGGTCTTGCCAATGCCCGTGGGGCCCGTCAGGATTATCAGTTTTTTGCGACTCATTCTG
>JAGCFC010000205.1 GCA_017650325.1 Salinivirgaceae bacterium
GGTGACGGGCGGAACGAGCCTGTTCAACGGAATGTTTGTTGTCGGCGGCTCGGCGAGCGAAGGTTCCGAAGTGTCGCTGTCGTCATACTCGGGCGGCAACGGCGGCGGATTCGGCGGTCCTGGCGGCGGACGGCCTGGCGGATGGTAGTCGGCATAGCGGGCGGAAAACAATTTTTCATATTTTTGACAAAACAGTTAAGGATGATGAAAAGGATATTTCTGTCGATTTTTGCAGGGCTGACAGCGATGATGGCGGCGGCTCAGAGCGATTTGTTCATTTTGGGCGGCGAGTTGAGCAATTCGGCCGCAACCTGCGTCGCCGACATTGACGATGTGATGCCGCGGATGAAGGCCCTGGGGCTGAACACGGTGCTGGTGCCCGCCTATTGGGAAATGATGGAACCTTCGCCTGGCCAGTTCAACTTCACGCTTATCGACCGCACCGTTGAGCAGGCGCGGCAACTGCAACTCAAAGTGGTGTTTCTGTGGTTCGGGGCCTGGAAAAACTCAATGTCGTGCTACGCCCCGTCGTGGTTCAAGACCGACACCAGGCAGTTTCCGCGGGCGCGGACAGCCAGCGGCAAGCCACTCGAGATAGCAAGTTGCTTTTCGGAAAACGTGTTCAAAGCCGACAACAAGGCCTTTGGCGAGTTGATGAAGCATATCAGCCAGACGGCCGCCGATGTGGTGACGATGGTGCAGGTTGAGAACGAGATTGGTATGCTCGAAGATGCCCGCGACCACTCACCGTTGGCCGACGAAGTTTATAACAAAGGCGTTCCGAAGGAATTGATGGACTACCTGAAAAACAACGCCAGCACACTGCACCCGTGGCTCAAAAATCGGTTCAACGCCAACGGCCACAGTTGGACCGAAGTGTTTGGAAATGACGTATATACCGATGAGATTTTTATGGCCTACAACTACGCCCGATATGTGGGCCGCCTTTGCGAGACAGCAAGGCAGTACACCAACATTCCGCTCTACGTGAACGCCGCAATGAACAGCCGCGGACGCCTGCCTGGGCAATATCCGTCGGCAGGACCGCTGGCTCACCTTATCGATATTTGGCGGGCGGGCGCGCCGCAACTGCTCTGCATAGCCCCCGACATTTACGACACTGGATTCAAGGGCTGGGCCGACCAATACGCGCTGCCTGGCAATCCGCTGTTTATCCCCGAAAGCCGATGCTGCGAGAACAGCGGCGCAAGAGCGATGTACGCTTTCGGCCAACACGGAGCCATTGGCTTTTCACCCTTCGCCATTGACCAGGCGCAGCCCGCTGAGACACAAAGCGTTACCGAAGCCTACAAACTACTAAAGCAAATTCGAAATCGGCAAACCAAAATCAAGCCGCTGCAATCTTACGGCCTGCTGTTCGACGCCGACGACAAAGAGCGCGTCATTACCGACAACGATATGGTGATAACCTGCCGCCACTACTTCACCCTGCCTTGGGACCCACGCGCCACCGACGGCTCTGTCTGGCCCGAAGGCGGCGCCGTACTCTTGAAACTGGCCCCGAACCACTATTTGCTGGCTGGAACGGGCGTTGTGGTGACGTTTGCTTCGGCCTACGAAAAGGCTCACGAGCAGCAACTTGTGCTTGGCGAAGACGGTTTCATAGCCGCAGGCGGCAACGACAAGCCGACGCAAAACGGCAGTCAGTTCAAAGGTCCGCGCAAGGGCATTCTCAGTGTCGATGAAGTGACCATTGACGACCAGGGCGCGATAAACTTTGTGCGCCGCCACAACGGTGACCAAGACCACCAAGGCCGACACGCGCGAATATCCTGCGGCGAGTGGAAAATCCTGCATATATCGCTCTACGATTACGAATAATGAAACGTTTTATGCTCATAACAGGAATCATTCTTATCGTCATCGGCGGCATTGTGCTGTTCTTTAAGTGCGGTGAATCAGGCATTTACCGGAAGTTTAAGGCCGAAATGCAGGAGCGCGATGGCAAGACTGCCGAAATTGCGGGCTTTTGCTCGGCGGAAGAGATTGACCGGTTGCCCGCGTGCCTGAAGGATTTCTGCAAATTCATCGGCCTTGAAGGCGCGCCAAAGCACAACATCACGCACTGCCTTTTCAAACAGGCTTTCATTTTGTCTTGACGTTTTTTATCACAACGCAAATTTGTGAACAATCTTTTCTGAAAAGCATATTTTCTGCATTTCTGTTTTCATATTTTTGGCAAAGGCAAATAAATATGAAAAGGCAAGGAGTTTTCCTTCCGCGTGCAAAACGAGGTATTTATAGTCAGTTCTGATAAAAAATCGCATCTGACAAAAAAAGTTGCATTTTTCTCTTGACTCGTCCCTTGGGGCATACATTTACTTTGCTGCCGCTTAAGCAAAACATCGTTCGATTATGAGTAACAAAACAAAGTTAAAAATCGGAGAGTTCTCAAAGTTGATGCAGGTCACGGTCAAAACCTTGCGTCATTATGAGTTGAAGGGGCTGCTGCTGCCTGACGAGGTGGACGAGTGGACTGGTTACCGCTACTACAGCATCGACCAAATGCAGAAGTTGCAAACCATCCGCGACCTGCAGCGGCTCGGATTCTCGCTTGACGAAATCAGGGATTTGTACGAAGGCGATTCGTTCACACCCGACGTTCGGCAAATGGACGCAAAAATAAAGGAGACAGAGCGGCAATTGAAAAAACTGATTGCCCGCCGCAACCAACTGCTCGAATGGAGAGACTCTCGCAAACAAATTAAAACAATGGAGAAATTTAGTATTCAGACATTGCCCGAAATCATTGTGGCAAGTCATCGCGAGGTAATCCCCGACTATGCGGCACTTGGTCCGCTCTGTGTGAATGTTATTGGTCCCGAAATGCAGCGTCTCGGCTGCAAGTGCCCACCGCCGGGATACTGCTTCACCATAGAACACGACAAGGAGTACACCCCCACCAACGCCGACGTGGAGTATTGCGAGCAAGTTGAGGCAATGGGCACCGACAGCGCCATTATCAAATTCAAACGGCTGCCCGAAGTTCCGCAAGCCCTGTGTATGAAGCACATCGGACCGTATGAGCGCCTGTACGAATCGTTTATTGAGGCGTTCCGCTACATCGACGAGCACAACTACAAGATTTCGGGGCAACCGCGCACCTGCTACATCGACGGCGCGTGGAATCAGAAAGACCCGGAGAAATGGCTGACTATCATTCAAATACCGATAGAATAAGCATTACTGAATGTCCGCCCCACCTTGTGCGGAGCGGACATTTTTTAATTTTAAACAGATATACCGCTATGGCATTCGATTACAAGAAAGAGTACAAGGAGTTTTACCTTCCACCCACAAAACCTTGCATTGTCACCATTCCCGCAATGAACTTTGTGGCTGTCCGCGGAAGCGGCAACCCGAACGACGAGGACGGCGAGTACAAGGCCGCGCTGGAGCTGCTTTACGGCATTGCTTTCACGCTGAAAATGAGTCACAAAGGCAGCCACCGCATCGACGGCTACTTTGAGTACGTGGTGCCGCCGCTCGAGGGTTTCTGGTGGCAGGAAGGCGTGGCCGGAATTGACTATGCGCATAAGAATGATTTTCAGTGGATTTCAGTCATTCGTCTGCCCGATTTTGTGACCAAAGCCGACTTTGATTGGGCTGTTGCCGAAGCCACAGCGAAAAAGAAACGCGATTTCTCGAATGCGGAGTTTCTGACTTACGAGGAAGGGCTTTGCGTGCAGTGTATGCATCTTGGCTCGTACGACAACGAGCCTGCCACTGTGCAACTAATAAACGACTTTGCCGAAGCGCAAGGCTACCAAATTGCTATTGACGACGTGCGCCGCCACCACGAAATCTACCTTTCCGACCCGCGCCGCACCGCACCTGACAAACTGAAAACGGTAATCAGGCATCCGATAAAGTGAGATTTTGCCTTGCCGAAGCAACTCTTTGCACCGCCAAAAAATGAAACATCAACAAAACATATTCCGTTGAAATATTGTATGTTTGTATAACGAAAAACGAGATGCTATGTCGAAAGATAGAGTTGATATTATTGAATATACGATAGCCTTGATAAACGAATTTGCCAAAAAGTTCGGTCTGTCGGAGGCGGAGGCATTCGGATATATCGACCGTTGCAGCGGTTTGAAACTGATTGAGGAGTGCTACGGTATTATGCACACCCTTTCGTTTGCCGACAGCGTTGACGGTATGGCATCGTACTGCAGAAAACACGGAGGGACCTTGTGATGCTTCTTTTCCATGGTTCAAATATGGAAATCGGCGAGGTTGACCTTGAAAAGTCGCGCCCGTATAAAGATTTCGGGAAGGCTTTTTATCTATCAACCGATAAAAATCAGGCGCTTGAAATGGCTCGTTTCAAGGTGCTTACACAGAGCGGAACAGAAACAATCACTGTATTCGATATCGATGATAATGCTGTTGAAGGCTTAAAAATCAAACATTTCGATGGTTACACTTTGGAATGGGCAGAATTTGTTTTCAACAATCGCGACGAGAGAACTGATTATCGGCACGATTTCGACATTGTTTACGGCCCGATAGCAAATGACACTGTTGGGGTGCAGATTCGTGATTTGCGTGAGCGGAAAATCTCAATGGACGCCTTTCTTAAAAATCTTGAATACAAAAAGGGCATAACTTTCCAATACGCCTTTTGCACCCCATTGGCAATATCTAAATTGAAACGACTATGAACGTAACCGAATCGCAATTCAGATATTTGAAGGAAACATTGTCTAAAGACCTAATTGCTATGCTTATGGAGCGTAAGAAGATGTCGATGGACGAGGCTTTCAGATACTATTATGCGTCAGATACTTTCAAAAAAATATCCGATTCCAATACGGGACTTTTTTTTCAAAGTCCGGGGTATGTTTTTTCGTATTTGGAAGATGAAGCGGCCACACCGAATCCGAAAAACTGAAAACAGTAATCAGGCATCCAATAAAATAGGAAAAACTTACTTTTACCCCGAAAATGAAACGTTTTATGCTCATAACAGGAATCATTCTTATCGTCATCGGCGGCATTGTGGTTTTCTTTAAGTGCGGTGAATCAAGCATTTACCGAAAGTTTAAAGCCGAAATGCAAGAGCGCGAAAGCAAGACTGCCGAAAATGCGGGCTTTTGTTCGGCGGAAGAGATTGACCGGCTGCCCGCGTGCCTGAAGGATTTCTGCAAATTCATCGGCCTTGAAGGCGCGCCAAAGCACAACATCACGCACTGCCTTTTCAAACAGGCCGATTTCGTGTTCAACGAGAAGAAGGGCGTGAACATCAAACTGGACTACGACCTATGGATTTTCGCCGACCGTCCGCACCGCGAAGCGTTCTGTAAATCA
>JAGCFC010000206.1 GCA_017650325.1 Salinivirgaceae bacterium
ATCAACGTGTATTCCGGTTGCCATCGACAACTGCAATACCGACTTAATTATTCCGGCCCGATACCTGGCAAGCACCACACGCGACCCGAAATTCTTCGGCGACGCCTTTATGCACGACCTTCGCTATGACGCGCAAGGCAAACCGGTGCCCGATTTTGTAATGAACAAGCCCGAATTCTCAGAAGCACCGCACGAAGGTTGCCACGAGATTGTTGTGGGCGGACAGAACTGGGGTTCGGGTTCGAGCCGCGAGCACGCTGCCTGGGCCATCGCCGGCTACGGCATCAGAGTTGTAATCTCTTCGAGTTTTGCCGACATTCACCGCAACAACCTGCTCAATTGCTTTGTGCTGCCGGTGGTTGTCAGCCGCGAGTTCCAACAGGAGTTGTTCGCGTCGATTGAGAAAGACCCGAAGACGCTTGTAACCGTTGACGTTCCGAATCAGACCGTCACCAACGAGGCGACTGGCCGCACTGAGAAATTCGAGATTAACGGCTACAAGAAACACTGCCTTGTCAACGCTCTTGACGACATCGATTATCTGTTGAGCGTGCAGGACAAGACTGAGGCTTTTGAGAAGAAGGCGAAACAATATTGAGGATTGAATAATCGATTGACTGATTGACGGTTTGCGTCAGTCGGCACAATTGTTGTTGCTAAATAGCAATCGATTAGTAAATTTGTAAAATTCGTTGAATTACTGATAAATAATGAACATAGAGATACTTGATACAACGTTGCGCGACGGCGAGCAAATGCAGGGCGTGGCTTTCACCGACGACGAGAAGTTGAGCCTTGCAAAACTTCTGCTCGAAGATTTGAAGGTGGACAGGCTCGAAGTGGCTTCGGCGCGCGTGTCGGAGGGTGAGTTCAGCGCCGTCAGAAAGATAACCGACTGGGCACGTCAGCGCGGGTTTATCGACCGCATTGAGGTGCTTGGTTTTGTTGACGGCGAAACATCGCTGAACTGGATTGAAAAGGCTGGCTGTAAGGTTGTTAACCTGCTTTGCAAGGGCTCGCTCAAGCACTGCGAGTGCCAATTGCGCAAGACGCCGGAGCAACATCTGGCTGACATCCGCAACTCAATTGAACAGGCTCGCGCCCGCAACATCAGTGTCAATATCTATCTTGAAGACTGGTCGAACGGAATGCGTAATTCGCCTGACTATGTGTATTTTATGCTCGATTCGCTAAAAGACAGCGGTGTCAATCGGTTTATGCTGCCCGACACTCTGGGAATCCTGAACCCCGACGACACCTACGCCTATATGACGGCAATGCGCAACCGTTACCCTGACCTGAAGTTCGATTTCCATCCGCATAACGACTACGACCTGGCCACGGCCAACGTTTTTGCAGCCATCAAGGCGGGGATAACATCGTTCCACGCTACCATCAACGGATTAGGTGAACGTGCTGGAAATGTGACAATTTCGAGCATCATCGCCATTGTGAAAGACCATTTCGGCTATCAGGTGAACGCCGACGAGAGCAAACTCTACCGCGTCAGCCGTATGGTTGAAATGTTCTCGGGCATCCGCATACCCACCAACAAACCTATTATTGGTGAGAATGTGTTTACGCAAACCGCTGGTATTCACGCTGATGGCGATAACAAGAGCAATCTCTACTGCAATTCTCTTGTGCCCGAACGCTTTGGCCGTCACCGCACTTACGCGCTCGGAAAAACATCGGGTAAAGCCAACATTAAGAAGAACTTAGAGGAGATGGGCATCGAACTCGATGATGACGCAATGCGCAAGGTTACGCAGCACATTATTGAGTTGGGCGACAAGAAGGAGACTGTTACACCGGAGGATTTGCCGTTCATTATCAGCGATGTGCTTCGCAGTCAGCGTATTAAGGATAAAATCGATGTTGTGAATTACAATTTCAGCACCGCCAAAGGGCTGAAGTCGATAGTGTCGGTTTTGGTTAAGATTGACGGCGAACTCTATAAGGAAACAGGTTCGGGCGACGGCCAATACGATGCGTTTATGAACTGTATTAAAAAGATTTACGGCAATTTGAACAAACCGCTGCCGAAGTTGGTCGATTACAACGTTACCATTCCGCCCGGCGGCCGCACCGACGCTTTGGTACAGACCACCATTACCTGGCAGTTGGGCAAGGAGTTCCGCACCCGCGGCCTTGACCCCGACCAAACTATGGCTGCTATCAAAGCCACTATCAAGATGCTGAATATCATTGAGGAATAGGTAATTACGAATTACGATTGATAACTCAAAAAATATAACACTATGAAAAACAAGATTTTATTTGTTACTTTTTTGCTGATGGCGAGTGTTTCGGCGTGGGCGGATAGTTTTACTTTCGGTAATTTGGAATACGCAGTTATCGATTCAGCAAACCATTATGTTTCAGTCGGCCAGGGTGAAACAAAACCCGAAGGTGACATTGTTATTCCTGCGGAAGTTGAAAATGGTGGGATTAAATATACGGTTACAGCTATTTACGGATATTCATTCTCTAGCTGTAGTGAACTGACTTCTGTGACTATTCCTGAAGTTGTTACGGTCATTCATGAACTAGCATTCCTTCATTGCAATAAGTTGACAGAAATAAATGTTGCAAGCGACAACTCTAAATACTCGTCTCAAGACGGGGTTTTGTTTAATAAAGACAAAACAACATTGGTGTTTTGCCCTAAAGGTAAAGTAGGAACATATATTATTCCAAATTCAGTTAGAACAATAGACCCTTCTGCGTTTGAAGATTGCAAAAATCTTAATACAGTTGTGATTGGAGATTCCGTGAAGAGCATTGGTAGTTATGCGTTTAGGAATTGTTATAACTTAACTTCGGTTGTAATTGGAGATTCTGTAAAAAAAATTGGCTGGAATGCTTTTGGTGATTGTAACGGTCTGACAAAAGTTGAATATTCAAGCATTGAGAGTTTGTTGAAAATTAAATATGATAATGAATGCGCAAATCCGATATACTATGCAAAATGCTTATATATAAACGGGAAGGAAGTTACAGAATTGATAATTCCGAATACCATTAAAAGCATTAACGATTATGCTTTTAATAAGTGCCAAAGTTTGACATCGGTTGTGATTGGGGATTCCGTGAAGAGCATTGGTAGTTATGCGTTCGCTGATTGTTATAACTTAACATCGGTTGTGATTGGGGATTCTGTGAAGAGTATTGGTAGGAATGCGTTCTCTTATTGTTATAACTTACCATCGGTTGTGATTGGGGATTCTGTGAAGAGTATTGGCGAAGAAGCGTTCTATTATTGTTATAATTTTAAAACCGTAGTCATTCCAGATTCAGTCTCGACTATTGGTAAAAGTGCATTCTGTCGTGCTAAAAATATAGTCTATTCAGGCAATGCGAAAGGCGGTCCTTGGGGTGCGCTTACATTAAACGGCATAATTGATGGAGATTTTGTTTATTCCGATGCTGGAAAGACTAATCTAACGGCTTACATAGGTGACGGTGGAGACGTGGTTATTCCGGATGCTGTTATTAACATTGGAATATGTGCGTTCTATGATTGCCCTAATTTGAAATCTGTAACCATACCAAATTCGGTTACAAGCATCGGCGGGTATGCGTTTTTCTGTTGCAGCGGATTGACTTCGATTCCCATACCAAATTCGGTTACAGGAATCGGCAGATATGTGTTCGCTTATTGCAGCGGCCTGACATCAGTCACCATCCCAAATTCAGTTACAAGCATTGGCGATTATGTATTTGAAGGCTGTACCACGACTATATATTGTGATTTTGAAAGCAAGCCTGAAGGATGGGATTGGCATTGGAAAGGCGACGAATACGAAGGCGAGGTCATTTGGAAAACAGCCACCCCCGCTACCGAAACAGCCGCCAACGCAGTGAGCATCTACGCCTGCGGCAAAAACATTGTGGTTGAGAATGCTGCGGAGGAAATCCGTGTTTATGATGCAATGGGGCGCCTTGTGTATAGAGACGCGGCGCGCCACGTCTCTACGATAACCGTAAATGGCACAGGTGCTTATATTGTCAAGGTGGGTGATGTTGTGAAACGTGTGGTTGTTAGATAAGAATCTGAAAAAAAACATTACCTTTGAATTTGGAAAACAAAAAATTATGGAGGCAACCGTTTTAAATCCTGTTCAATTGCAGTTGTTGCAGATGTTCTCGCAAATCAAAACCAACGAGGGAATGAAAGATTTGCAGAATGTGCTGACTGAGTACTATGCAAAAAAAGTGAGCAGCCATGCCGATGAATTGTGGGACAAACTAGGGCTGAATCAGCAGAAACTCAACGACCTTTGCAGCATTCACGAACGTCTGCCGTACAAATGAAAGCGGTACTCGACACGAATTCATCTGTGTTCCTAAAACAACCCAAATGCAAAAATCATCCGTCGAGGCTATAAGACAGAATTTCAATGAGATGGTTGGTCGGTTTACGAACTTGGAGACTGGACAGGCCACGGCTATTGATTCGCCGTTGTGTATGGAAATTGTGGCGCAGACAGCAAAATCCTTGTGTCCTGAGGCACAAACGATTATGGATTTGGGATGCGGTGGCGGTAATTATGCCGTCAAGATGTGCGAGGTTTTTCCGAATGCGGATTATACGCTTATCGACTTGAGCGAGAATATGATACGTGAGGCCGAACGACGCGTTTCGGCGGCCACAAAAGGAACAGTCAGGGCTGTTTGCGCCAACTACAAGACAATAGATTTCGGCTATCAAAAGTACGACATTATAACCGCAGGAACCACGCTTCACCACTTGCGCACGGTGCAGGAGTGGGAGTCGGTATTCGGGCGGGTTTACGATTCGCTAAAACGTGGCGGGCTGTTCTTCGTGAACGATATTGTGGTTGGCGAAACGCCTGAAATCGACGTACTTATGCTCGAAGGCTGGCGCAGTGTCTTGCAAAAGAACGTGCCCGGTGAGGTGGATTTTTTCTTGAAGAAATACGAAACCGAAGACACACCGCAAACGCTGACATACCAATTGGATTTGATGCGCAGCGTCGGATTCAGTCAGATTTCGGTGTTGCACAAACACTTCAATTTTGCCACTTTTGTGGGCGTTAAGGATAATTAGGAATTAGGAGTTAGGAGTTAGGAGTTAGGAATTAGGAGTTGGGAGTTAGAAATTGTAGGGATGTCATATTATTGCATCCTAATCAAAAATCAACAATCATAAATCGAAAATCAGTAATTCAATAAATCTATCAATCAATAAATCAATTAATAAAATAAGATGGGTAAAAATTTGAAAATCGCCGTTTTAGCCGGCGACGGAATCGGTCCTGAGGTGATGAAACAAGCCTTGGACGTTACAAAAGCAGTATGTGAGAAATTTGGTCACAAGCTTGAATATAAGGAGGCTTTGACTGGTGCGTGCGCCATCGACGCGTATGGCGATGCCTATCCGGAGTCGACTCACCAATTGTGTATGGAGAGCGATGCAGTGCTCTACGGCGCTGTGGGCGATCCGAAGTACGACAACGACCCAACCGCAAAAGTGCGCCCGGAGCAAGGTCTGCTGGCTATGCGCAAAAAGTTGGGACTGTTTGCAAACATCCGTCCCGTTGAGACTTTCGACTGCTTGCTTCACAAATCGCCTTTGAAGGAGGACCTTGTAAAAGGTGCTGATTTCATCTGCATCCGCGAGCTCACCGGCGGTATGTATTTCGGCAAGAAACTTGAGCCGACAGTTAACGCCAACGGCCTTGAGGAGGCTTACGACACCAACTATTACAGCCGTCCGGAGATTGAGCGCATCTTGAAAGTGGCTTTCGAGTATGCCCGCAAGCGCAAAAAGCACGTGACTGTTGTCGATAAGGCTAACGTTTTGGCTTCGAGCCGTTTGTGGAGAAAAGTGGCACAAGAAATTGCATCACAATATCCCGATGTGACCACCGATTATATGTATGTTGACAACGCTGCAATGCGCATGATTCAGAATCCGTGCTTCTTCGATGTGATGGTTACCGAAAACACCTTCGGCGACATTCTGACCGACGAGGCTTCGGTTATTTCAGGCTCGATGGGACTGCTTCCGTCGGCTTCAATCGGTGAGTACACAAGCGTTTTCGAGCCAATCCATGGTTCATATCCGCAGGCAAAGGGCAAGAACATTGCCAACCCGCTGGCAACAATCCTTTCGGCCGCAATGATGTTCGAGTACGCTTTCGACTTGAAAGAGGAGGGAGCGCTCATCCGCAAGGCCGTGCAGGCTTCGCTCGACGCCAACTATGTTACTGAAGATATCGACAAGAACAACGCTCACAGCACAAGCGAAGTGGGCGAGTGGGTTGTCAACTATATCAAGAAGGCGTAATTTAGAGTAAAGTGTAGTGTGTAAAGAGTAAAGTGTAGTGTGTAAAGAGTAAAGTGTAGTGTGTAAAGAGTAAAGCAAAAAGGTATAAGTAATTACGAAAACACTTTACTCATTACTCTTTAAACATTACTCAACAAAAAAATCCCCGTCGGCATTTGTTGGCGGGGATTTTTTTGTGCGGATTTGGTGCGGTTGGTTATAGATACATGAACACAAAAAAAGCAGCGCCTTCGCCACGCTGCCTTTCTCTGACTTTAATCAATAAAATTTTGGCTGCGATTACAACTGAAGCGGTCGATGGCATTCTGCTCCCCCTGAATCGCGTTGCAAAGAAAATGGTGAAACAGATGGCTGTCAATCGCCATTTGTTGGGATTTTTTCGATTGCAGAAATGGTGATTTAATGCAACTATTTGTCGCCCATGCTGTCCGAAAAATCCTGCACGCAGCAGTTATTGTAGGTTTTGTGGTAGCGGATGGCAACACCAATCCGGCAGTATTTGTCGCCCAATATGTTTTTGCGGTGCCCGAGCGAAGCCACATCTTTATCGATAAGTAGCTGACGCACAATTTTCAACGCATCGTCGTATCCATACGATATGTTTTCGGCAATTGCGCCTCCTGAATAAAAACTGCGCACGCGGTCGGCAAACGAGGTGCCGTCGGTTGAGTTGTGTCCGCGCTCGCCTTTTGGGCCAATGTCGTAGGCATGCGACTCGGCAGCCTTGCAGAGTTGTTCGTTTGGCACCAGCATTGGGAGGTTTTTGATGCTTTCGAGAGTGTCGATCAGCGATTTCTCGTAACTGTTGTCCGATGTTTTCAGGTCGGAAAGGAATGCCGCGCTGAAAGCCGAACCATCGAGCCGAACCAGATTGCAGTATAAAATTGTCAGTTTTTCTTCATCGCTCAGATAGGCGGCGTTTTTCGCAGTGTTGGCCATGTCGATTTGGTCCTGACTGAAATTTTTTGCGGCATCGGCAATCGTCAGTTCGGTATTTGTTGTCGAATTGTTGCCCGATGGCGATGTCTCATCATCTACATCATCTTTGACATCGCAACATATTGTTGTTGAGCTAATAAATACGGTAGCTAAAAGTGTTAGAAAATGTCTTTTCATGTTACGGTTGTTTTAAAAGTTGTGCCAATATCGGCATTTTAATCGATTTTTAAAAGTTTTGCGGCATTGTCGAACAGAATCAGCCGCTCCTCTTCGGTGCTTAGCCCGATGCGGTGGAACAGTTCAAGTTCGGAGCCGCTTTCCCACATGGGGTAGTCGGTGCCCCACAGAACGCGGTCGGCGCCATATTGGCGGATTATCTGTGCCGCTTCGTCGGGGGCAAGCCACGACAGACTCGATGAGCAGTCGACATAGAGATTTGGTGTGCCGGCAAGCGTCGCGGCAGCTTCTTTCCAAACCGACCAGCCGCCAAAGTGCGCGCCAATTACCGTCAGGTTGGGGAAGGTGTCGAGAAATTTTTTTGTTTGCGCCGGATTGGAGTAGTTGTAGCGGTGGTCGCCGCAATGAATCAGCACAGGCAGCCCCCCTTTACAGATTACCTTTCCGAGTTCGAATGCGCGTTCGCCGTCGAGAGCGAATTTCTGAAAATCGGGGTGCAGTTTGACACCTTTCAATCCAAGTTCTTGTAAATGTGCAAAATCGCCTTCAATATCAGTGCTTTCGGGGTGCAGAGTGCCAAATCCTGTGAACAAGCCAGGATGCGCCTTTACTTGGCTACTGATGAATTCATTGATTGAACGTACTTGCTTGGGTGTAGTGGCCACAGAATGAATCAGATAGTGAACAACTCCGTTTTTTTCGCCGTCGCGAATAAGCCCTTCGGTGGTGCCGTCGAGCGACATTCTCAGGCTATAGAAATCTTTAATTCCGTCAACGGCGCGGGCGGCAATGTTTGCCGGATATATGTGGCAATGAGCGTTTATTGCTTTCTGCATTTTATTGTTTTTCTGTTATAAATTGTTGATTTTATGTTTTAACCAGCTATAATTTCTTCGAATATTTTTTCAAACTGTGTTGCTTGTGTCTGTCGTGTGAAATTTTCTTTCAGCCTGACATCCTGATGTGTGAATCCATTCTGTTGCCATTCATCGAATTTATTCATTATGAATTCTTTAACTTCTTCAACATTGCGGCCAGCAAGTCCGGAGTTTGTTTCTGCAATAGCCGATGCAAGACAACTTTCATCACTACGAACACAAAGAATTGGCCGTTCGCAACCTAATGCCTCAAAGAATTTTGTTGTCATAATTCCGTGCGGACCATTCGCTGTTGACAAGTTGGTCAAAACAAGCGCTATCGAGCTGCTGTTCAGTACTTCGGGCATCCGTTCGGCTGATATTGTGGGGCAAACTTCGGTATGTGCCGTCAAACCATATTTTTCGGTCAACACGTTGATTTGCTGCATGCTTGCGTTATCGACAAACCATTTGATTTTTAGCGATTTGGCAAAGTCGTTGTTTCTGCATAAGTCCTGAACCGCTTCGAACAGCAGTATTGGATTCCGTAAATTTAAATCGAGTAATCGGCCGGTGTAAGTAATTGTAAAATAATCGGTTTTAGTCTCTTTGTATAGGAATTCATCAGCATTGTAGCCATTGTACACAAGTCGGACGTTGTTGTGAAATTTCGACAGTGTTTCGACGTGCCAAGGCGAAATGGTTGTTACGCAGTTGGCCGATTTAAGTATTTGGTTTCGGCGCCATGTGTTGAGCCATTGCAGTCTGAAAAAATGTCTAATCCGTTGTAAACCAATAGGTCGAGCTTCTTGCTCCTTTATGTCGCGAAGGTCGATGCAAAGTGGGATGTTGAATCGGCGCGCAAGTTTTTTACCGCATAAGAGCGGAAAAATGTAGTAACTTGTGCATAACACCATGTCGAAGCTGCTGTTTTTTAATGCTTTAGCCGCAAGATTGTACAGTTTGCGGTCTTTACGCGAGAAAAGGTAGTCGCCAATGGCTTGAAAGTTGCAAATTACTCGGTTGCTTGATGTCAGCGCAAATTGGTGAAGTTGCAAATTTTGTCGCTCAATGCTGACGGGCCACGAGTTGCGGGTGTTTTTTTCGGTAACAACCGTCACGTCATAGTCCGCATTCAAAAATTTGCACAGATAGCCAATCCGCGGAGCAAAATCGGGCGGAAACGCATCACACACTATCAATAGTTTCCGCTGCATAGTATTTCGATTATTTTTTGAGCGCTATCGCCTGAACCATAATCGGTTATGAGCTGTTTTGCGAATGGTGATTCTATTGCTGATTTGATTTTTTCGGCATCGGTGCCGACAATTTTATTCCAGCCTGCGTTCACGGTTTCAACCCATTCGGTTTCTTCGCGCAGTGTTACACATGGTGTTTGGTGGAAATAGGCTTCTTTTTGAATTCCGCCCGAATCGGTAAGAATCAGACGAGCGCTCTTTTCCAACATGATCATATCCAGGTAATTGACAGGTTCTATGATTTTTATTGCGCTGTTGCCGAAGACTTTCGCTTTCATGCATGCATCGCTGTCAATCACATTCCGAGTCCGTGGATGCAATGGAAGAACAATTGGAGTTCCGTCTGTTGCAATGCTGGAAAGTGCTGAAAATATACGAGTTAGATTCTCCGTATTTGTGTTTTCGGCGCGGTGGATTGTTGCCAGATAAAAATCTTTGTGCCTTAGGTTGAGCCGAGTCAGAATGTCCGATTTTTTTGTGGCGATTCCGGCGAATATAAGCGCGGCATCGTACATCACATCGCCAACCAAGTGAACGTTTCGTGTTATGCCTTCGTTTGTCAGGTTCTCAACAGCTGTTGTTGTTGGGCAGAACAGCCATTTGGCCCGATGGTCGGTTTCAATGCGGTTGTGTTCTTCGGGCATGGCGTTGTTGAAACTGCGCAGCCCCGCTTCGACATGCGCGATTGGGATTTGCAGATTTTCTGCGGCCAACGCACCTGCCAAAGTCGAATAAGTGTCGCCATACAAAAGCACGCAGTCGAATTTTTCGTTTTTCACAGTGTCGGTTATCTCTTTCGACATCGGTTCGGGCATCATTGCGCTGCAATTGAGCAACCATGCGGGTTTAGGAATCTCAAGGTCGTCGAAGAATATCTGACTCATATTGTGGTCATAGTGCTGACCAGTGTGCAGAATGAACTCATCGATACGGTTGCCACCAAGTTTGTTGTGCGTGCTGATGGCGCGGCTCACGGCTGCTGCTTTAATGAATTGCGGCCTTGCCCCGATGATGGTGAGAATCCTCATTTTGCAAGTTCTTCTATAATATTGGTATATAGTGTCTTATGATAACCGCCATCTAATTCTGAAAAAACGGTATTGTGCCACAAAAGTACTACTTCGCCGTTATGTTTTTTCACTTGATTCAATAGCTCGATAATTTTTTCAAAGGCTTCATTTTCAGTTAGATTCATATATTCATGATTGCTGAAAGTGCAGTCCATGGCTATTAGCGGATGCAGTGTCAGATTGGTAACCTCAAAATTTTCAGGATTTATCCATTGGGTGGTGCGAGATGTTCCCAGTTTGAATCCGGCAATATCGGCATAGCCCAATGTGAAATCGTCGGTTATTCCGGCTGATAGAATCGATTTATAATCAGTAGGTTGCAGAGTTCTCAGGAAATGCCATCTGCTTGCGGTTACAGTCATTTCCAAACTTTGTTCAAGTTTCTGCTTTTCTAAATCGATGTATTCCAAATGATTGGCCGAATAGTAACTCGTGTGCAGTCCTATTTTGCAGTTTTTCTGTTTAAGCAGTCCGACAAGTTTCGAGCAGTCTTTCCCTGTCAGATTATAGTTCGGATAATCTGCGGCGGCTTGAACTACAGCTGATTTCATAAAGAAAACCGATTGTGCGCCAACCACTTTGCCGTCTTGTTCCAAAATCCAAGGGAAAGTGAACGCAGGGTCATTTTTTAAACCGAAAACTGATTTTGCAACTCTGTGTAAACCTTTCGGTGACAGTAAATTGCGTTTGATACCGCCCAGAAATCCACGCAAGTGCCGATAGTTGGTCAGAAAATCAACATCGTGCGTCAGATAGATGTTTTGGTATGTTGTTGGTGGAAGCGTTACCTTGCAGCCAGCATCCGACAAACATTTCAACAATATGTCGCTGTACTCGTCAACAATTGGGCGGTTGATGAAATTGGCGCGGCATGGCAACGATTTTTTCCCAATATAGCGGCCGTGTTCATCACGGTTGTCGGCGGGGTGAAGATGTTCCTCGTATCGCGTAAGCAGAAAAAACGCACTTGCCACAATGTCGGCATGAATGACAATGGTGCTGCCTTGATGGCTGATTTCCGGTTTGCCGAATAGGATAGGGGTGCCGTCCAGTTCCTCGAGCGGCAGTTTTGGTTCCGACGCAGGTGTGCCGTAGGTGCCGGCATCGAAAAATCCTGACGGAACAATGACCACGCTGTATTTAGCATACTGCGCTGTATCGTTTGTGTAACCGACACGTGAGGCCAAATGCTGGTTGCCGTTCAGCAGAAAACCAATGATATATTCCACCGCATTGTTCATTGGTGCAAAAATAGGTGTTGCTTACGAATTTGGCTTATCGCGATGTTGCTTTTTTTGCTATTTCAAGTGTCGGAACAATCTGTATAAAAACAACAACGGCTGGAATTGCTCCAGCCGTTGCTTGTTCTATTTACTGTTATTATCAGAATTTCAGTACTTTGATGGTCTTGTCGCCAACTTTCACAAAGTAGGTTCCTTGCGGCTCGTTGGCCAAATCGATGCGTGTCTTGCCAACGTTAGCTTCGGTCAGAACTAGTTTGCCGGTCATGTTGTAAACGTAGATTAATTCAACCTCGGCTTCGGTCTCAACAAAGAACACATCGGCTGTCGGGTTCGGGTAAACCGATATCTTAACTTCGTTGTCGGCGATGGCTGAAATGTTTTCTTTCGCATTAACAGTCAGTTTGCCGTTCTTGTATTCGAAACTGTAGTTTTCGGCTTCGCCACCGCTAACCACAATGTCAAATGTTCCGGCCTTGTCGGTTGTGGCGTTGCATTTTGC
>JAGCFC010000207.1 GCA_017650325.1 Salinivirgaceae bacterium
ATTGAGTGTGCCGTCTGCTTTTAGCACGTTCTCATTCACAATAATGTCGGCTGTGAGAACTCCATTGGCCGAGTTGGTGCCGCCATTCACCAATGCTGCAAAACCGTAAAGTTCCGCGGCTGTGCTTATGGCATACCAATCTACATAATCCAAATAAGTTTCAGCAGTGAAGCCGTATGTGGCGTAGTTACTGCTATTAATTTGTTTTGGTGTAACTGGTGTGCCATTGTAAGCCGCTTCTGCGTTAAATGCACTGCAAAGGCACAAAGCCGCTGCAAGAAGGATGTGTTTTGTGGTTTTCATATCAGTTGTTTTTATAGTTATTGTTCATTTATCATTACCCGTTTCACCACACTGCCGGTTTTTACAATGTAAACGCCTGGCGCGGTTACGGGGATTTCCATACGGACACAAGGCGTTGCGTCCCTACAAACCAATGCACCCATAGCATTGTAAACGTTGATTTCGTCTGCGGCGTTCACAATTACAATTATGTTTCCGTGGGCGTAGATGTTCACCTCATTGGCCGCAGATTCGGCAACAGCCGTTCCTTTCTCAGGTTCCGGTAGTTTGGTGCCTGTAGCGATGCGTGTGTCTTTCTCTCCGCAACGTGAGCAAGTGGCTGTCTCGGTGCCATCGGCTGTGGTGGTGGCGTCGTTATTATAGACGTAGTCTTTAAACTTGTGGCCTAAAGCGGGTATTTCTGTTCGCGCTACTAATATCTCGTTGCAAACTGAGCAGTGCTTGCCTTCGGTCTTGCCAGCATTGGTGCAGGTGGCAGCTATGGCGGCATCAACAACTTCGGTGTGACCTAAAGCGGCAACTTCTTCTTGTGCAACTATTACGGCATTGCAAACTGAGCAGTGCTTGCCTTCGGTTTTGCCTGCCTTGCTGCAAGTTGCTGCAATGGTGGAATCTATAACTTCTGTGTGGCCGTTTGCCGCAACAGTATCTGAATTATAAGTATGCTTGCATACGGAGCAAGTGTGGGTTGTGAAGCCAACCTCGGTGCAGGTTGGGGCGGTAACTGAGTTGCTATAGGTGTGACCAAGGGCAGGAACTTCTTTCTCCTCGCGGAACAGCTCTGCCTGGCATATTGAGCAATAAACTACCGAATCGTATGAGCCAACAGTGGTGCAGGTAGCAGCTTCGAAGTTTTCAATCTCAATGCTGTCTTCAACATGAGCCTCAAATGTTGCTGTGTAAGTCTTACTTTCAGTTACTGATAACGAAAGAGTTTTTTCTGTGATGTTGTTATTCCATATCACATGATAACCGTTATTCGGAATGGCCGTTAACGTGGCTGTGCCATTTTCCGTTTCCGCCAAATACCACAGTGAGCCGTCATCATCTTTAACTGCATAGTTCTCGCCGTCTGTAGTTATACTTCCATCGGAATTATTAGCAACCGCCCTTATTACTTTGCACCCCCATTTTACTGTTCCTCCATCGCTATTCCAATTTTCATCCCATTCCGAAGGTTTTAAAGTCTCCGCACATTCACAATATATTGTTGCATTACTACAACCATCGAATACACGTTCTCCAATGCTTGTAACTGAATTCGGAATGGTGATTGATGTCAGACCGTTGCAACCAGCGAACGCACGTTCGCCGATGTTTGTAACTGAATTGCCGATGGTGACTGATGTTAGACTACTGCAACCATCGAACGCCATTTTGCCAATGCTTGTTACTGAATTGGGAATGACGATTGACGTAAGGCCGCGGCATCCTAAGAAAGCGCATTTGCCGATGCTTGTAACTGAATTCGAAATGGTGACGGATGTTAGACTACTGCAACCATCGAATGTATATCTACTAATGTTTGTAACAGTATTAGGAATTGTATATGTTGTTTCTGTTTTACCTGCGGGATAACATATTATAGCTGTCTTATCTTTATTGAACAAAATACCATCCTGTGATGTGTATTTTGTGTTATCGCTTTCCACATTTATTTCTGTTAATCTCCAACAATCACCGAAAGCGTCGTCACCAATGCTTGTGACCGAATTGGGAATGGTGACCGATGTAAGGCCTCCGCAAATTAGGAACGCGCATTCACCGATGCTTATTACCGAAATTGGGATTTCAATTGATGTCAGACGTTTGCAATCATAGAACGCATTGTCCCCGATGCTTGTAACCGAATTGCCAATGGTGACAGATGACAGGCTGCTGCAATCAGAGAACGCCCAGCTGCCGATGCTTGTGACCGAATTGGGAATGGTGACTGATGACAGATCGCGGCAATCAAAGAACGCGCCAATACTTGTAACAGTATATTCAACACCATCATAAGTGACTTTTTCGGGGATTTCTATATCGCCGCTTAAATCATGCGAGTTTGCATGTACTTCCACATTATTGTTGTCAGCATTGGTCGTGTATTTAAGGCCATCAATAACAAATGATTTTGGTCTGAACACAGCTGTGTATGTTTTACTCTCGGACATAGTAATTGTATGGGGATTTTCTGTGCTGCCATCGCTCCATTTTACGAAATGGCAATCGTCATTAGGTCTTGCGGTTAATGTTGCCGTGGCACCGTTTAAATACCATATTGAGCCATATTCGGGTTCTACTACAAAACCATCTGTGTTAACATTGTTAACATAGCCATATTCATCGTCGTGAGTAACATTTAATATTTTACAATTCCACACTACACTGTAACCGCTAAAAGTAAGCCATTCCGCGGGCTTTTGGGATTTCTCACATTCACAAAATAAACGTGCGCGGCAACCATCGAATGCTCCCTTGCCAATGCTTATAATAGAATTAGGAATGGTGATATTTTGCAACATTTCGCATCCTCCAAACGCCAACTCGCCGATGCTTGTAACTGAATTTGGAATTATAAACCACATCTTATACGAATCACAGCTTTTAATCGGATAGCCACCATGCATCAAATAGGGGCAATTGTAGAAAGCAAGGTCACCAATAGTTGTAACTGAATTAGGAATATAGACAGAAAACAAACGTTCGCAATAAGCAAATGCACCTTTCCCAATATTTATAACCGAATTTGGAATTTCAATGTTGAATTCAACGTCTCGAGAGTCTATCATCGTACCTACAATGAATTGAACAATAGTTGTCTTGTCTTTATTAAACAACACGCCTCCTTCGTATGTGAGATTTGCGTTGTCACTATCTATACTTATTTCTCTTAATTTGCTGCATTTATAGAATACTGCCATACCAAAATTTTCAACCGAATTACCAATTGTGACTGATGTCAGGTTGTCGCAATATGCAAATGCGAAGTCACCTATAGTTGTAACTGAATTTGGAATGGTTACAGAAGTCAAACTAGTACAACAACGAAAAGCTTCGCTGCCAATGCTCTTAACGCCATTGCCGATAGACAAAGAAGTTATGCTTTCGCATAAAAAGAAAGCTTGGTCGCCGATGCTTGTAACCGAGTTGGGAATGTTGATTGATGTCAAATTATGACAATCATAGAACGCCCACCAACCAAGGCTTGTAACCGAGTTGGGAATGTTGACTGATGTTAGTTTCCAACAATGACGGAACGCCATTTCTCCAATTGATTTAACAGTATTAGGGAGTGTAACAGATGTTATGTTTTGGCAAAAATCGAACGCTGCACGCTGAATGTAATTGCTTCCTGTAATCACCACATCTTTCAACGATTCTGGAATGAAATAAGTAGCCTCTGATGGGATTACGCAATTCCACGCGTATGTGGCCTGTCCGCCTTCATAACTATCAGGTCCGAATATGTAACCGAAAGGATACTGGTCGGTGTCGTCGGGAGTATGCGCCCTGTCGCCCACAAACGGCAAGGTAATTGATTCTAATGAGGAGCAGCCACTGAATGCTCCTTCACTAATACTTGTTACAGTGTTGGGGACAACCACTGAAGTCAAACCGCTGCAATTTTCGAATGCACCTTTTGTGATGTGTTCGCTTCCAGTAAGTATCACTTCTTTCAATGAGGTTGGAATGTAATATGTGGTTTCTGTTGTTGAACTTGTACTGCTGCCATAGTAAGATTGGGTGGTTGCGGTTCCTCCATCGTAGTCAACTTCTCCAAATATATAACCAAATGGATATTGGTAGGTGTCCGTAGAAGAATGAGCCTTGTCGCCCACAAACGGCAAGGTAATTGATTGCAACGATGAGCAACCCGAGAATGCGTCTATTTCAATGCTTATGACTGATTTGGGAATGGAGACTGATGTCAGACCGCTACAATCTCTGAATGCAGCGATGCCAATGCTTGTAACATTATAGCCGATAGTGACCGAAGTAAGGCCGATACAACCACGAAATGCACATCTACCAATGGCAGTTACAGAATTAGGAATGGTGACCGACGTCAAGCCGATACAATCTTCGAACGCCTGGTCGTTGATGCTTGTAACTGATTCGGGTATGGTGACGGATGTAATACTGCAAAACTTGAACGCTTCATTGCCGATGCTTGTAACTGTATAAGTTTTTCCATGATTTTTGGGGTATGTAACTTTCGAAGGAATTTCAATCGCACCGGAAAGTTCTTTTGAGCCTTTAGCTACTGAAACGTTATCACC
Organism: Salinivirgaceae bacterium; assembly: GCA_017650325.1. Lineage (GTDB taxonomy): Bacteria > Bacteroidota > Bacteroidia > Bacteroidales > SZUA-534 > RUG13583. Next base: position 4,569 of record JAGCFC010000207.1, read on the forward strand.
ATAGATTACTATGTATTTCAACCCATCAACAGTAAATGTCGTCTGTGCCCACACCTGCCCAACAAGCATTACGGCGATAATAAAAGAGAAAAAACGCTTCATAGTATTCCGAATGAAAATTAGCAATTAGCAAATATAATAGTTTTATGTTCAATATGTTATTCTTCTGTTTGGAAAATGAAGTAGTTACGCATAGCTGGCGGTTTTGTGCGTATTTTGAATAATTGTTCCCAATAAATTAATCCGCAGGGGTTATGTTATACTTGCAGTGATTCGCAATGGCTAACCGCCATCTTTCTAAGCGAATCTCGAAACCATTAAATAATTATATTGAGACACAAACAATATAATGTTGTGTTTAACTTAACTATTTGGCTATGAGAAGGATATTTATTGTGGCATTGGCAATTTTGCTGGCAGCAGGCTCGCTTTGGGCGCAAACAACGCCTATAATTCAGTGGAAATCGAGCGAATTCAAAACCGATTGGACAGAGCGTGTTTGGAATTTCGATGTGTCGAATTTTGTGAAAGGCAGCAATACCATAACGTTCACATACACTCACGGCAGCCATCGGTTATGCCTGAAAGATGCGGTTGTATGGGCCGATGGGGCAATGATTTTCACCGACAGTACTGAATATTCGGCTGGGTCCAATCCAAAAACTTTTGTCTATACCTTCAATCTCGACACTGTGCCTACAACCCTCGCGCTTACGGCGCATGCACGAACATCGGGTGGCACCGATTCAAACGGTTTGATATACTTGAACGGTTATCTTATCATTCCCGAAGGCACATTGGAAATCAAGGGAAGCGCTTTTTATGGCGACAATAGTCTGAAAAAAGTTGTGATTCCATCGACTGTCCAAAAAATAGGCGGTCTTGCGTTCCATTCCTGCTTGAACCTTACCGCAGTCGACATTCCTTCGTCGGTGGCATCGATTGGCGATGCAGTGTTTCAAAACTGCCCGTCGCTTACTTCGGCAACAATTGGCGAAGGCTTGTGGGAGTTGAGTTACAGGATGTTTAAGATATCAGGACTTACCGAGATAACCATTCCCGGAAACATTAAAGTTATTGGCAAAGAAGCCTTCCAAGATTGCGCCAGTTTGAAAAAAGTTGTGCTCGAAGACGGCGTCGAGGAAATCGGCACAAACGCTTTCTACGCCTCAAGAATCGAGAGTGTGAACATTCCGGCAACCGTGGTGTCGATAGGTTCGTTGGCGTTTCACTCGTGTGTCGAGCTCGAATCGGTGACCATTCCCAACAGTGTGACCGATGTGGGCGACGCGGCTTTCCAAAACTGCAAATCGCTTGCCACGGCTACAATCGGGGGCAGTATGCAGAAAATCAACTACAGACTTTTTAAGGCTTCGGGACTTACCAAAATCACTATTCCCGGAAATATCAGAGTCATTGAAAAAGAGGCGTTTCAGGATTGTAAATATCTGAAAAAAGTTGTGATTGAGAGCGGTGTGGAGGAGATTGGCGACAACGCTTTCAACAATAGTGCGGTTGAGGAACTTGTGGTTCCGCGAAGTGTTAAGACCTTCGGCAAGAAAATTGCGACTGACAAGGCTGTGTGGGTTGTTGATTGGGGTAGTGATGCGTTCTTTTATGCGTTGAACAACGATTATCGGATACGATTCCGCTCGGATGCGGAAAAAGATATTGTGGCTCAGATAATTGCGGAAAGTGGAACAGTTGCGCCGGCATCGACTGCAGAATGGAAAGCCGGCGAATTTTCGGCTAATTATGTCCGTCGCAAATGGGATTTTTCAGAGGCGTTGAGCAAACCCGGCAAATACATTATAACGTTTAAGTACACCAAGGGCGCCTGCCGTCTATGTTTGTCCGATGCACTTTTCACAGCCGATGGAAAACCTATCTCGTACAATCCCGATGTGTACTCGGCTGGCAACAGCAATCCGCGCCAGATTACCTACGAGATTACCGTTCCCGAAGGAGCCAAGAGTCTTGTGTTATATGCACTTGTCAAAACCAGCGACGGCACCGATTCATACGGAACAATATCGGTTGAATATAAAGGCACTGAAACCTCTGTAACCGAACAATTTGCCAACATAAATATCTACGTCCACGGCCGCACTATTGTTGTTGAAAACGCCACCGATGAAATTCGGGTTTATGATGCTATGGGGCGATTGGTTTGTAGGGACGTGTCGTGCCGCGTCCGCACAGTAATAACCGTCAACAATTTAGGAATTTACATTGTAAAGGTTGGTCGGGAGGCGAAGAAAGTATTTGTAGAATAATAATTTGATTATGAAAAAAATATTTATAGCCGCAACCGCAATTTGGTCAGTGAGTTTTTCGGTATCGGCAGTTGCAAAAATTAACGACGGGTTCATTCTTGTTGAGGGCGGAACGTTCCTTATGGGAAACGACTACGGATATTTAAATGAAAGGCCCAGCCACAGTGTTACACTGAATAGTTTCTATATGTGCGATCATGAAGTTACGCAGACTGAATATGAAGCGATTATGGGAAAGAATCCGAGCGAATATGTTGGAGCAAAACACCCTGTTGAAAGAGTCAGTTGGTATGACGCCATTGAGTTCTGTAACAAAATGAGTGTGAAAAACGGACTTACACCGTGCTACAGTCTCAATGGAAAAACCTCAACCGACAGTTGGGGAGTAAAAGGCAACGCATGGGATGCTGTTGCCTGCAATTTCGCGGCAAATGGCTACCGTCTGCCAACCGAGGCCGAATGGGAGTTTGCTGCACGCGGCGGGAACAATAGTCAAGGTTACAGATACAGCGGCAGCAATTACATTAACGAGACTGCATGGACAGGAGATAACCGAGGCTCTGAAAGGCCAGACATAAAGACAAAATCACCCAACGAATTGAGCCTTTACGATATGAGCGGAAACGTGTATGAATGGTGTTGGGATTGGCTTGGAGACTATAACAGCGATAGCCAGACCAATCCGCGGGGCGCGTCTTCAGGGGCTGGGCGCGTTATGCGTGGCGGCAGTTATTGGGACAACGACCATGCGTGCCGTGTTGTATGCCGTTCCAACCCCATATCTCCCGATTGCGAACAAAGTAACATTGGATTCCGTATGGTACGCTCCGATGGAAGCAAACCTAAACCGACAAGTTCGACTCCCGTTACTCCAGGAAAGAGCCTAACTTCTGTAGCCGACTTTGTGTTCGTTGAAGGCGGTGTGTTCCAACGAGGCAGTGAGCAAGGCCGCGACAATGCCAAGCCAGTGCATTATGTTACGCTCGCAAGTTTCTATATCTGTAATCACGAAGTGACGCAGGCTGAGTATGAGGCTGTTATGGGTAAAAATCCGAGTCATTTTTCGGGTGCGAAAAAGCCTGTTGAGCAGGTGAGCCTGTACGAGGCTTTTATTTTCTGCAACAAACTGAGTGAAATTGAGGGGCGTACGCCTTGTTATTACCTTGATGAGGAAGGCGCGGTTTTGAATCAGGGCAATATTGAGTGGTTCTGCGATTTCACAGCCGATGGCTACCGTCTGCCCACAGAATCAGAATGGGAGTATGCCGCTCGTGGTGGCGCCAAAAGCAAAGGTTACATGTATAGCGGCAGCGACAATATCAACGATGTGGCCTGGTATGTCAGCAATAGTGGGGCTTTCTCCAAGGATTATTCAGATTACAACCCAAATGGCGGCACAACACACGAAATCAAGCAGAAACGGCCAAATGAACTTGGGTTGTATGATATGACAGGCAATGTTTCGGAGTGGGTTTGGGATAACTATACCAGATACTCTAATGAAAATAAGACGAATCCAAAGGGTGGAATACCATGGCGTTCCACAAACGTGTCGGTAGGTTCGGTTACACGCGGCGGGAACTACCAGTCCAACGATGACCCAACGTCAAATCCTACGGTTTATGCCCGTTTTACCGACAAATGCACGCTGAAATCTGATGCCGTTGGTTTCCGCTTGGCATACTCCGATTCCAAAAAGGACTTGACAAAGGAGATTGCAAATGCCCAGCAGGAGATTTCACGGCGGCCGGAAAACAAGAACTTGCCTGTCGGATTTGTTTGTGTTGAGGGCGGCTCATTCAAAATGGGTAGCGACTGTGGCGACGGGGATGAAAAACCCGTCCACAATGTCACACTCAACACGTTTTATATGTGCGACCACGAGGTCACAGAGGAAGAGTATATGACAACAATGAGCCAGGAGGACCTAAAACAAGTTGAAACGTATCTTCTCCACAATCCTGGAGATGGAAAACTCGATGTTGCGCCAAACTTCCCAAGAAATGATGTGCCTTGGATAACTGCGGTATATTATTGCAACAGGCGCAGCATAAAGGAAGGACTTACTCCTTGCTACAGTTATAAGGGTAAAACCGACCCTGCAACTTGGTCTGGCGGAAAAACAATGGGTGTAGGCTTTCAGGAAGATAAAATTGTATGCGATTTCTCGGCAAACGGCTACCGTCTGCCCACAGAGGCTGAATGGGAGTTCGCAGCGCGTGGCGGAAACAAGAGCCGCGGCTATGCTTTCAGCGGCGGCAACAGTTTGTATAATGTGGCATGGTGCACACGGGCTTATTCTGATAATTTTTCTGTTCCAGGAAGGTTGGCAATATCGCAGATTCACGAAGTGAAAACAAGGTTGCCGAATGAACTTGGATTATACGATATGATTGGGAATATGGTAGAATGGTGTTGGGACTACTATGGAGAATATAGCGGCGAAAATCAAGCCAATCCTACAGGACAATCCTCGGGCCAGGATCGGGTTTTGCGTGGCGGAGGTGTTTTCCCGAATTTTGCCATGGTTGGTCTTTATAGTTATCGGATTAGTGACAGAGAATACAGGAAAAATTCCAAAGATATCGGCTTCCGCGTTGTACGCTCATCGATTGGTAAATAGAATAACAAATTAAAATACAATGCGACGCATACTGTTAATAATCACTCTTTTATCGGCAACATTCGCAGCCTTTGCCGATGACGATATTTTCCGCCGTCCAGCGGAGGTGCATCTTGTTGTTGACAGTGCTAATGTGTTTACCACAGAGCAGTTTGCGGCTCTGACAGCCAAGTTGGACTCGTTTGAACGGGCCACAACGGTGCAGATACAGATTTACACCACCTATTATTTGTATGGTTACGACATTGTTGATTTTGCCCAGAGGTTAGGCGAGGGCTGGGGCGTTGGGCAGGAGGGTGCCGACAATGGCATTGTCATTGTATGTAAGCCGAAAACGATGTTCGTAAAAGGCGAGGTGACCATTCAGGTGGGCTACGGCATTGAACCGTTCATGCCTGATGCAGTCTGCAAACAAATTATTGACTTTGAGATGATTCCAGAGTTCAGAGAAGAACATTATTATTCAGGAATCGATAGGGCGGTTGACCTTTGCATGCAGTTCGCAAGCGACGAGAACGCGGCGAAAGAATATAGGGCTAAAAAAGAAAAAACTAAAAAAATCGTCGAAGGGTTAGCAATTGGCCTTGTTTTCGTTCCATGTGTGCTTCTTGGTATATTCTTGATAGTTTTTGCATGCAGAGGCGGCTTTGAAAGTGGTACTGTGAGCAGCGGCAGAGGTTCGTCGGGTGGCAGTAGCCGCAGAAGTTCTCGCAGTTCGAGCAGCAGCCACAGTTACGGCGGCGGCCATTTCGGAGGTGGCGGGGCTTGCGGTAGTTGGTAAACATTAACTGAAGGATTGAAAGATTGAATGATGAAACGGATATTATTAATAATTACATTTTTAGCGGCAGCGGTTACCGCCTTTGCCGACGACGATATTTTCAGCCGACCAGCGGAGCAGGCGCTTGTGGTTGACAACGCCAACGCATTCACCGACGAGCAACGCGAGGCTCTGACCGATAAACTGAACGCTTTCAACCTTGAGACCTCGACGCAGATTCTGATTTACACCACAACCAACCTGCACGGTTACGACATTGCCGACTTTGGCCAGCGGCTGGGCGAAGGCTGGGGCGTTGGGCAGAACGGCTTCGACAACGGCATTGTCATTGTCTATAAGCCGAAAACCGACTACGAGTCGGGGCGCGTAACCATTCAGACGGGCTACGGCATTGAACCTCTGATTCCCGATGTAAGATGCAGTTGGATAATCAATTACAAGATGATTCCGCATTTCCGCCAGAATGAGATTTACGAGGGAATTGACGAGGCTGTGGATGCCTGCATTGCGATGACCAAAGGCGAGTTCCAACCTGCCGACCAGCACATTGAGCACACTGCGGGCGACATTGCCGCCATTGTCTTTTTCCTTGTCTTTATTGTAGTTACTGTTTTGCTGGCGTTAAAGTTCGGCAAGAACCACTATACCGCGTCTGGCTCGCCGGTTTACCGTTCGGGCACTTGGCATTCGGGAGGCTGGAGTTCAGGCGGTTGGAGTTCGGGTGGCGGATTTAGTCACAGTAGTTTTGGTGGATTTGGCGGCGGACACTTCGGCGGCGGCGGCGCCAGCGGAAGTTGGTAAAGACAATAACTGAATTATTGAATGCGTGAATAATTGAAAATTAAAAATGATAAGGCGATAAGGCATAAGACATAAGACATAAGTAGGGACGTCATATTATGGCGTCCGAAATCAAAAATCAAAAATCCAAAATCTATTAATCACTAAATCAACAAATTATGCGTGTAGGAATTTATAAATCAATAACGAATAAATGGGCTAAAGCGGCGATTCTTATGTTTTTCGGGTTGGCGTTGTTGACGGGCATGATAATCGTCATTTACAACAACATTGGCCCCGACATGTTCTATTCGAATGTGTCTATTAACGGCGGCCCCTACGAACGTGTGTACTCGCCAGGAACCACCATTTTTTGGTTCTCGTTGTGGGGCTTGGTCTCGCTCGGGTGCATTGCGGGCGGCATTGCGTTTCTGAAACACGCAATCAGAGAGAAGACAGGCACGGTCCGTCCGCCGCGAAAATTCAGTCAGGAGCACCCACTATTTGGTATGGGCCTTGTCTTCTTTATTATCGGGCTTATATCGGTGGCCGTTCCCATAGCCTTGATTTTCGACGGCAACCATATGACGGGCAGGAATGTGGTGTTATTCCTTCCTTGCCTCCTGTTCGCCGCGCCGTTCCTTGTGCTTGGAACAATCTGGATGAAGAAAACAGAGCAATGGCGGGAATTAGATGATTGAGAGTTAGAGAGTTAGAGAGTTAGAGAAATAGAGAAATATTCAGTCAATCAGTCAGTCAATCAATCCTTCAATCCTTCAGTCAATCAATTAGTCTATTAATCAATAAATCAATCAATAATTTATGCGTGTAGGATTTTCAAAACCAATAACGAACAAATGGGCTATCGCGGCGTTTTTTATGTTTTTCGGGTTGGCGTCGTTGACGATTATGGCAATTGTCCTTTACAACCAAATTGGCAGCCCCGACATGTTCTATCTGAATATGTCCATTAACGGCGGTCCCTACGAACGTGTGTACGCGCCAGGAGTCACCATTTTTCTGTACTCGTTCTGGGGCTTGTGCTCACTTGCGTTCCTTGTGGGCGGCATTGCGTTTCTGAAACACGCTATCAGGGAGAAAACAGGCACGTTCCGTCCGCCGCGGAAATTCAGTCAGGAGCACCCACGATTTGCGGAGGGCCTTGTCTTCTTCATTATCGGGCTTATAGCGGTGGCCATTCCCATAGCCTTGGTTTTCGACAACCACATTGCCGATGCCGACGCTGAAACAATACTCGGTATTGCTGTCTGCCTCCTGTTCGCCGCGCCGTTCCTTGTGCTTGGCACAATCTGGATGAAGAAAAGAGACTAATGCGGAAGAATTGAGAATTAGAGAGACAGAGAATTAGAGAGTTAGAGGGATAGAAAAGTAGAGAATTAGAGAGTTAGAGAGATAGAAAAGTAGAGAATTAGAGAGATAGAGAAATCTTCAATCAGTCAATTAATCAATCAGTCAATCAATCAATCAGTTATGAATCCACAGCGGACACACGGAATGGTATTGATTTTCCTGATTATCGGGTTAATCTCACTTGCGCCAATTTGTTATGTCGTTTATGCAGGAATCAAACATTTGTTTGAGTTACAGACAATTGCGGATAGGGCGTGGACAATTGGCGGCATAATAATGCTCCTTGCGTTCCCGCTGGCGTTCATAGTTCCGTCGCTGACGATAATTATCCGTGCGCGGCGGGCGTACAAACGCGGGAGTGTGTATGAGCGCTCAAACGAGCCGCAACCGCAGACCGAAAGTCAGCCCGAAAAACCGAAGCGCGACTGGGCAATATTCAAGGTCGGTATGGGTATCAGCCTGGTACTCATTACCATAGGCGTTGTGATAGTGTTGAGCGACCGCGAGAAGAAGGCCATGGGCATTGAGGTTGAAAGCAAGGTTATCAGCAAACGGACGGAGGGCGACTCGAAGCACAAACGCTCATATTTTACAGTGGAATTCACTATCGACGGCAAGACGGAGACTCACGAATTGAAGTCAAGCCTTCTCCCCATTTTAAGGCGGAATGTGAAACTGTATGTCAGCAAGGATACATACGCCTCTGTATTTGACGATGGAGATGACCGCCACTGGGTTCTTCATTATCAGAATAAGAATCTTATTTGGATAATATTTCTGTTTGGATGTGCGGCGTTCATAATTTTTGTGGTGTCGGCTCTCACGTTCAGCGATGATGTCGAAACCAAAAACACCGATGACACCGATGCAACCATATCGTATATGGCGGGAATGGATTGAACCAGTGATATTTAAGGCAAGAGAAAATAATAATAACAGATGAGAGCACAACACGAAATCCAAGACCCCACTATAAAAGGAATCTGCTTCCTGATTTTCGGCTTACTGTTTCTCGTTTTTGCGGTGGTTTTCGCTGTCATTTTCATTAGGCAGAGCGAGAGTGTGATGGCTATTATCATGATAGAGTGCCTCTTTGTATTTGGCATTTATGGCTTTACTGCGATGGGTATCAGAAATTTGAAAATAGCCGCCCACCCTGAACTCGAGGAGCAAGAGCAGGAGGAGGATGATAATGAGGAGGGGAAGAAGGGTTCCCGCACAGTTGGAATCATTTTCCTTTTTATTGCCCTCTGGTCGGGCGTGCTCACAGTCTGGTTCCTCTTGATGGGCTTGCTCCGCTTGCACCCGTTGGCGGCTATTTTCTGCATGCTGTTCACTGCCCTTTTCGCCTTTTTGGGCACGTTTATGTACAAAAACAAAGTGTCAAGAATAGAAGTGCACTTCCAATTACCCTCATACGGTTTAGAGTTTAAGAAAAAGGAACTCGTTATATATGGCAACAGCCGTGTGGCGTTGTGGGTTATGTGCCTAATATTTATCATTGTTGGCTTACCAATTACCTTATTCAGCCTTCCTCTCATGACGGAGGCTTTTATAGGAGGACTATTATTTTTGTTTTTGGGCGGCAACTTTCTATTTTGGGGTGTTCGCATTCTGATATTTTCGTTGCGGAGAGGTGTCAAAAAAATATATATCCGCCCCGAATCAATATCCAAGCCCAAGCCAAAATCCCAACCAAAATCAAAATCCAAAAAGAAATCAAAACCGAAAAGAACGCAGACTGCCAACGCTTTGCAAGGCGATTCCGTCCATTCCATTCCATATACGGCCAAGCCTGGCAAGGAAAGCGTTTTTAATAATCAAAGAGTGCTTGAGGCAGAAGCCGAAATGGAACGCCTCAAGGCCAAAGAGGAGCAACGCAAGCAGCGCGCCAAAGCCCGAGAGGAACGCCGTCAGGCACAATCGGAGGAATACCGTCAGCAGGTTCAGGCCAGAAGAGAGCGCATTGCCAATGCCCTCGCAAAGAAAAAATCGGTGTTCTTCATAGTCGCAGGCTTGCTTCTGCTGGTGCCGTTTCTGGTTTGCCTCTGGTGCGATTTCGAAATTTTCGAGGTGCTCCGTTCGTTCAGCACAACCATTTTCTGGTACGACGATTCAATCGGCCGTCTGTTCTCGCACGCCCTCCGCTGGCTTCCCGCGCTTGTTGTCGGCTGCGGTCTTTTGGTGTTCGGTCTTTACCGAAAGTGGATGATTAAGAAAAAGCAAGCCAAATATATTGACAATCAAAACGATAAATCCGCCGAAGCCCTTCCTGAATTTATCTATGTTGAAGGCGATAGCAACCTTCGCACAAAAATCGGAAACTTCAAAGCGCACCACCCGAAACTCTTTGTGGCAGCCTGCGTGTTAATCGGATTAATTGTTTGTTATATAGCGCTTTGTGTGGTAGTAATAATTATCACCACCAACTAACACCCAACACCTAACACCTAACCCCCGATATCTATGCCAAACAAAAGCAAAACCGCCAAAAAGAGAAGAGCCGCCGGACTCGATAAGATGCGCAAAGTGATGAGCGAAAAGAGACGCGAGAAGATGCGCGGGGAGATGCGCGAGCAACAAGTGTATTATCAACACATTCAGGAGAGTTTTGAGGAAGCCGACCAGGAGTTTGAAGAGATGAAAAAGGAAAGCGCACAACGGAGTGCGAAATCCTTTAAGACAACCATTCTTGTGGTTCTTGCGCTGTGTTTAGCCGAATTTGTATGGTCGCGCGTCGATGCCAGCCGGTATACTGAGGTTGGCGCAACCATAACCGGTTATCGCAACGTACAACGCCAGCAACCGATATTCGACACCTATACAACGCAGGGCGGTGTGTTCCCGTATTATGAAACCTGGGTTACGGTGGAGTACACTTTCAACGATATCGAATACAAGGGCAGTGTGAAACTCGACAAGAATGTGCAGAGCCAGCACATTATGGTTTTCTGCAAGAAAAATCACCCGCAGGAGTGCCGGCTCACCAAACTCAAATATCCGAAACTCGATACAGGTATTATGATCCTTTTCGGCATAGTTCTGGTTATCGGATTATGTGTATAGTTTGTTCCTGAGAGAAAACTTTTTGCAGCGTGCCGTGTTGTTATAAAACGGGCAAAAAAAAAATCCGGAACTTTTCGGTTCCGGATTCTTTATTTTGAAGTGGTTGATTAATCCTCTTTTGCAACCACGTTCTTTTTCTCTTTGATTTTTGCCTTCTTACCGGTCAGGTTGCGGAAGTAGAAGATACGTGCGCGGCGAACCGAACCAACCTTGTTCACCTCAATGCTGTCGATAAACGGCGAGTTTACAGGGAAGATACGCTCTACACCAATGTTGCCCGACATTTTACGAACAGTGAATGTGGCAGTTACGCCTTTGCCTCTGCGCTGAATAACAACACCACGGAACTGCTGGATACGCTCCTTGTTGCCTTCTTTGATTTTGTAGCTTACGGTGATGGTGTCACCAGCTTTGAATTCAGGGAAGGAAGTTTCTGCTGCGATTTCCTTCTCCACTAATTTCATTAAATCCATTGTAGTAAATATTTAAATATCAATAATTTGTTTACGTAATGTATCAGGCTCCCATGTCGCTGAAAGAGATTATCGTAAATCGGCTGCGAAATTACTTCTTTTTGAATATTATGCAACACTTTAGAAAAGATTATTGCGATGATAGTTTCGGGTAGAGTGGGTGTGATTTTCGCGCATAAATTTGTTCTTGTTTGCAATATTGAAAGTACATTAGCCGCACTATTTCTGACGTAAATGAAAGTAACTTTTTTAGGCACGGGGGCGTCGCATGGTATTCCGATAGTGGGCTGTAAATGCTCAGTGTGTCAGTCGGTTAACCCGAAGGACAAGCGGCTGCGCAGTTCGGTTTACATCGAAACCGAAGGCCGGCACATTCTTGTCGACCCGGGACCGGACTTGCGGCAAGCGGCTCTGCGCGAAGGCTTTACGCAGATTGACGCCGTGCTTGTCACCCACGAGCATAAAGACCACACCGCCGGTATCGACGACATTCGCACCTTTAACTATATAATGCGCCGCGCCATTCCGTTCTATGCGCAACAGCGTGTCACCGACACTATTCGCCGCGAGTACGCCTACGCTTTCAAAGAGCCGCATTATCCAGGTGCACCCGAGATGATTCTCAATCCTATCGATAACGAAACGTTTGATGTTCAGGGTGTTGCGGTTACGCCGGTAACTGTTATGCACGGAACACTGCCAACAACGGGCTTCCGTATCGGAAATTTTGCCTATATTACCGACGCAAAAATCATTCCGGCCGATCAGATGGTCAAATTGCAAGGTCTTGACACGCTGGTTATCAATGCGCTGCGGATGGAAACGCACCCGGCGCACATGAGTCTGGGCGAGTCGCTGCAAGTGATTTCAGAACTGAAACCGCGTTGCGCTTACCTGACTCACATAAGTCACAAAATACCTGTGTATGACGAACTTATAAATATGCTTCCGGACAACGTGAAACCCGCATACGACGGACTGAAGATAGACATTGATTGACTGATTAATAGATTAATTGACTAACTGACTGATTGAAAGATAAATGGAAAAACTGAACGAGCACAACAAAGCGGAATACCCGCCGATGCACACCGCCGAGCACATTGTAAATCGCACAATGATAAATCTTTTCGGCTGCGGACGTGCAATCGAAGCGCACATCGAGAGGAAAAAGAGCAAACTTGACTATCGGCTCGACCATTGTCCCGCCGATGATGAGGTACAACGTTTGGAAGAAACTGTGAATGAGGTTATTGGTCGGAACCTCGATGTCTGTGTTGAGTTTATCACGCAAGCCGAGGCGCAAAGCCGCTTCGACCTTACACGGCTTCCCGAAAACGCATCGGAAACGGTCCGCGTGGTGAGGGTAGGCGACTACGACGAGTGCCTTTGCATCGGGCTGCATGTTAGCAACACTTCTGAAATAGGCACATTCCGAATTATCAGCCACGACTGGAACGATGAGCAAAAACGGTGGCGGATGCGGTTCAAATTGGAATAGCGGAAAACGGATTATTTGCTACATTTGCGAGATTTTGATAGACAAATCTAATATTCAAATACCAATAGTACAGATAGTTATGGGTAAAATCAACTTCAAAAGCCTGATTCCGTACATTGCGGCAATCGGTATATTCATTGTGTTGGCCACAGCGTACTGCTGGCCTGCAGTTGAAGGTAAGGTTATGTCGCAGAGCGATATGCTGAGCGGTACATGCAATAACCACGAGATAAGTGAATACGCAAAACAGACTGGCAACACATCGTATTGGACCAATTCTCTGTTTGGCGGAATGCCAACTTACCAAATAAGCAACATAACTCCTTCGATGAAGATAATCAGGGCGCTACGTAAGGCATACACTTTTTTTCTCGGGTCGGTGTGGGCATGGTTTCTGACCTACCTTTTCGGATTTTTTGTTCTATTGCGTGCGTTCGATGTCAATAAATGGTTGTCAATCATAGGCTCAATAGCCACAACGCTATCCACCTATTTCTTGATAATTATTGCCGCAGGGCATATCAACAAGGTTTATGCCATTGGCTATATGGCGTCGGTAATGGCCGGATTCATCTTCATATTCAAAAAACGATATCTGCTTGGATCTTGCCTGGCAATGGTTTTTACGGCTTTTGGTATGGTATTGCACCCTCAGATGGCTTATTATTTCATGTTGATGATTGGAATTCTTGGGGTTGCTGAACTTTATATTCACCTGAAGGAAAAACGAATCAAAGACCTTGTTGTTGGTGTGGGCATTTTTGCAGTATCGGTCGGCATTGGTCTTGGAACATGTTACAGCAATATAAAATCGAACGCCGAATATGTGAAGGAAACCATGCGTGGCGGCCATTCGGAGCTGAACAGCAGCGAAGGCAAGGCGCAGAAAGGTCTCGATTTCGATTATGCAACAAGCTGGAGCTACGGCATCGGTGAGACTATGACTCTGCTGGTACCGAATTTCAACGGCGGTTCATCACACTATGATGTCGGCACGAAATCAAATCTTTACGAAGAAATGGTGAAGCAAGGCGTACATAAAAACAACGCCAAGCAGTTTTGCCAAAGCCTGCCGATGTACTGGGGCGACCAACCGTTTACCGAAGGCCCCGTTTATGTGGGTGCTATCGTCTGCTTCTTGTTCTTGTTGGGATTGATTATAGTCAAGAGTCCATACAAATGGGCGCTGTTGGGTGCCACAGTGTTCTCTATTCTGTTGTCGTGGGGAAGGCATTTTGAAGGGCTGACACGATTGTTCTTCGATTATTTCCCAATGTACAACAAGTTCCGTGCGGTGTCATCCATTCTTGTCGTGGCCGAGGTGGCAATGCCAGTTCTCGGATTTATGGCTTTGCAGCAGATTTTCGATAAACGAATTGACAAACAGGAGCTTAAAAAGGCTTTGTATATCTCTGGCGGCATTACGGGAGGTATTTGCTTGCTGTTGGCAATGTTCGGTGGCTCAATGTTCAGTTTTACATCGGCTGGCGATGCGCAGGTTTTCCGCCAGTTGCCAGATTGGATTAACAGCTTGATTGTCAGTGAACGTGCATCAATGCTGACTTCCGACGCTTTACGCTCGCTGATATTTGTCGCGTTGGCTTTTGCAATATTGTGGCTGTTTGTATCCGACAAACTCAAGACTACGGCTGCACTTGCGGTTATTGGAGGTCTGGTGCTTATCGACCTTTGGCCGGTTAACAAGCGTTTCTTCAACGACGACAATTTTGTTAACGATAAAGACAAAAAGGCATATTTCGCCCAAACCGATTATGAGAAGCAAATCCTTCGCGATACCGACCCGGATTTTCGAGTTTTGAACTTGACAACCAATACGTTCAACGATGCCCGTACATCGTATTACTTGAAGTCGGTGGGAGGCTATCACGCAGCTAAGTTGCGCCGTTATCAGGATCTGATCGACGAACACATTTCGCGCGGCAATATGACCGTCTTGAACATGTTGAACACCAAATACATAATTCAACAAACCGAAGATGGCGCAATGCCGATGCTGAATTCTGAGGCATGGGGCAACTGTTGGTTTGCCGATTCGCTGATTGTGGCTCAATCGCCCCGTGAGGAGTGTGATGCGCTGAACAGCATAAAATCGCCATCGACCATAGTCACCGATGCGAAATTTGATAATCTGGTAAGCAATTTCAATACCGCCCACGATTCGGCGGCAAGCATCAGCCTGACAAGCTACGCACCTGATGCTTTGGAATATACATCAACTTCAAGCCAGCAAAAGACGGCGGTCTTCTCCGAGATTTACTATCCGTTTGGCTGGAACGCTTACGTCGATGATCAACCGATCGAGATATTCCGAGCCAACTACGTTTTGCGTGCGCTGAACATCCCGGCAGGAACACACAAGATTCGTTTCGAGTTCCGCCCGGACACCATCTATAAAGGCGACAAGATTAGTATGGCGTTTTTGATTCTTATGCTTGTGTTTGTTGTAGGAAGCATAGGGTGGGGCGTCCGGCAATGTTTAAAGGCTGAATAACAAAAAAACACCCGCTTTTGGCGGGTGTTTTACTTTATGCTGGTTGCAATCTGTTTGTTACGCAAGCTCGTCCAAAATGGCATTCACAATCTTCTGCGACGGCATCACACCATCTTTCGGATAAAGATATTCTTTGTAGAACTCGTCGCGCTCGGCTTGCATTGTGTCGTTGCCGGCAATCACAACATTCTTAATGTAATCCTCAACATCCGACGGCTGATAAGCGTGGTAGTGCAAATCGAAGCACTTCTGTCCGAATGAGTTCCAATGGTCAGCCGTGTGCTCGTCTTTAACAATGAACATTGTTGGCTTCTTTGTGTAGAGATATTCGGCCGTGAACGACGCGCAATCGTGAATCATGGCGTCGGAAGTTAGGAAAAGGTCGGCATAGTAGCCTTCCTCGAGCTGGCCGTTGGGTAGATCGCGCCAACGCTGATAGTAGGCTTCGGTCTTGTCTGCACCCCAAATATTTATCAATTTGAATTTCAGCACCGGATGTGGTTTAAAAGCAATCTGTATCTCATCTTTATACTTCTCAGCCAACTCGAACATAAAATCGCAATAGGTGAAAAAGTTTGAGAAGTTGAACAGATAATCGACAGTGTGATGCGGTGCCCAGATAATGCGTTTTTTGCGCACAGGCTGTGGCTTCCACACATCAACAGGTTTATAATCGGGCAGCATGAGTGGCTCCATTCCCAAACTTCCTGACACAACAGTGTTTGTACCACCACAGGTCTGATATTGCCGCGAGTAGCCGACTTGATATTCTGTCTCAACAAAAAAGCGCCAAAGCAAGTTGTGAAAAGTCAGGTTGTATACTATTCTGAAAATATCAATGCACATCACTCCATATGGCGCGTAGCAATTGAGTCGGTCTTTGAATCGGTAGATATGATATTGCGGAAGCGTATCTTTGTATGGTTTCGTATAAAAAATCACGTCAGGATTAAGTTCTTTTCTAACATTTAGCCATCTGTTTTTTGCATTGTCGAAGGTCGGGAAATATCGATAACTGGATTTTTTAACAAACTCTTCAGTCTGCTTCATCACTTTTTGCATCTCTTTTTTGTCATAGTTCAGATGTACATTGAACGGACATATAACCACCACTGGTTCAAAGCGTTCGTTGTGTTCCAAAAGCCAATAAAGCCTGTCGTACTTCCAAACAGACGGACTTTGCAGAAAAAAAGCTACAATAATTTTGGACTGTTTTTTCAGTGTTTTAACAAACCGGTTGCGTCTTTGCTCCGACCATTTAACTGACAGCTTCAGGCAAAACGGAAATGTGGCAATGAAAAAATCGCCAAAAGTGAGTGTTTTGTATAAACTGTCGAAAAATGAGACAGAAAACAAACCTTTTATTTTACTGATAATTTCGCTTTTCATATCAACAACCGTCTCTCTTCGATGGTGTTTTGCATTTTTGTCCGCATATCACCAGAGATGCACCAACCCAAGCTTTCAAGTTTTTGCGTGTTGAACACAGCTTTGGTAATTATTGGAGCATCACTTTTAGATACTTCCGTGTCAATTTTTACCTGCCGCCCGCATATATTAGCTATCATTTCAGCTAATTCCTTGATTGTTATACAAGAAGAACTGTCCGCCACATTATATGGCTCACCTTTCGAGCCTTTTAACAATATGTAAAGCAGAGCTTTGACACAATCAACAACGTAGCACCATGAGCGGAACTGCAATCCTGCACTTTTCAGCACAATATCTTCGTTATTGATAACATTACCAATAAATTGTGCATACACACGATTGTCAGATTCCGTGAAATGCGGGCCATAAACATGGCATGGGCGGGCAATAACCACATCGGCATCGTGTTCTTGTGCATATGAAACGCACAATGTCTCGGCAGCCCGTTTCGATGATGGATAGCAGGCTCGCGAAGTAGCACAATTGACATATCCGCTGTCAGTCTCGGTGAATTCTTGGCCACTGCCTTCGCCATAAATCTCGCCGGTCGACACATAAAGCATTCGTTCCATGTTGTGTGCAATGCCATAATCCATAAGATTGGCAACACCGAAAACATTTGATTTTATAACCTCAACAGGTTTACTGCTAAAAAAGTTGGGGCTTGCATTGCTTGCGGCGTGGATTATGTAATGGAAATCGATATTCATACAATCCAAAGAGTCGGACACATCGTGTTTTAAGAATTTAAACCTCTGGCTGCCAGAATATTTCTCGAAAAGTTTCCAAGCACGGTCAGCGTTACGCCCCATAGCGTACACATTGCAACCTACGCTTTCGTTCATCATCAATACATCGACCAGACAAGAGCCTATCAAACCTGTAGCGCCGGTAATCAGAATGTTTTTTCCGATCAGTTTTTCCCACGGAAGCGGCTCTTTCTGCAATCCTTCCAAATCAGTTTGATATGCGCTCATTTTATCCAATTGGAATTTTTGTTGGTCAGCAATGCTTTGAATATCTCTATGTCTTCAGGAGTCGTTAGTTTGACGTTTTTCTCCTCACCTGCCGAAAAATAAACCTTCCGTCCCAATTCAACATAGAGTGTGCAGGAAGCAATCGAATTGGTAATGCCACGGTTAAGCGCCTCTGTATGAGCGTCGGCCAATTCTCCCAAATAAAAGGCTTGTGGTGTTTGGGTACGCTTAAGCGATGTCCGTGCTATCTGCTGTTCCGACATTATTCCGTCATCGGTCATAAGCATCGCCTCAGCACACGGAATAACGGTTGTAGCGTTACCGTATTGTTTGCAAACATTTATACAGTCGGTGATAATCTTTTCCGAAACCATCGGCCTTATTGCATCATGTATAAGCACTATATCGTTGTTATTGTATCGATTGCGCATATCAAACACCCCGTTACGAATAGATTCTTGACCATTAGCACCTCCTTGTATGATGTTACCCAACTTAGCAATACCGAATTGGCGGCAATAGGCGCGCAAAACTTCGTGCCAACCATCGATGCACACTATATCTATTGCATCAATTAACGGGTGGCGCTGAAAAGCTTCCAGGGTATATATGATAACAGGTTTGTCGAATACGTTCAAAAATTGTTTGGGAATATCTTGCCCCATCCGAGCTCCCGAACCTCCGGCTATTATTAGTGCAATGTTCATTTTAAGTTTTTTCGAATATAAGGCGAAGGTACAAAAATGAAAGACATTTACTGCAAGTGAGATATACTATTCACCATCTTTAAACTCCAAAATACCATGCGACAGCCGTTTTTCTTTTGGAGGAATCTCACTATGGTTTTTATAAATACGCTCCAGATAATTCGATGTGTCGAATGGCACTTTGAATCTATGTCCTTCAAACTCCATTTCAGTCAATGGAAAAATCTCATTTTTCATTCTCAATCCATTAAACTGAGAGCCATACTCTATGACTAATTCGTTTGAATGAAATAACCGGCACCATAGTCGCACAACCGATACCAGACAAAACATGAACGGATAGAGAATCATTGCCAAGATATATTTGGTAGTTCCGTCAAAAAACAAATGATACCGACGTCGCATACATTTGCCGTATGTTTTCTCAACAAAACGTTTTATAGGTAGCGTTCCGTTTTCGGCAACAAAAATGTCAATCCAAATATTTTCGGTTTTGCTTGACGCCACATTGCTATCGTCGATTGTAACTTTTCCGCATGTTTCGGAATCCCACTGCCCCACAATTCTTGTAACCGATTGCTTAGCATTGATTATTCGCGTCCAGGGGCGCGAGTTTTTTTTGCTTGCAGCCATAAGCCGTAATGGTTGTTTTATTTCAGATTCAGCCACTTCAACAAATCGCTTATGATCCTTCTTGAGCATACAAACATCGATATCGTCATCCCACGGAATGAACCCTCCGTGCCGTTCAGCACCGAGCAACGTGCCATAATCAAGCCAATAGTCGATTTTATACTTGCGGCAGATTCGGTCAAACTCAATCAAAATGTCAAGTTCGCTTAATTGCAGTTTGCGCAGTAACGAGCCATCTGGATTGTACTCTTCGTGTAACTGTTTGTTTATATTAAGATTGTCATTCATAAAAAGATTCGTATTATCAGTATCTTGGGCTGTTGCTATAATTGTTATTCCATATGTTTAATATTACTCACCCCAACTGTCTCGAAAACGGATATTTCAACACTATTACCAAATGAGCCGCTAATGTTCGGATTAGTCCAAAGTGGCTGCACATGATTTTATAGCGTTCAACCCACGATGCTTTGCGGTTTTTAGCCGATATGCCCGATATCATGAATTTCGACAGGTAGCCATCCACATACACGTTGCATCGCGACTGTTCCAAAACGCCACAAACCCAATCATAATCAGCCGAATAACGATATTGCAGATTGTAATTTGGTGCAATGCTACGACGCACTAGTATCGATTGGTGGCAGACCACCAAACCATTTAACAAACTCTTGAATTGCAGGTTCTTCGGTGCAATTTTGTGACGTTCGCCGCATGGTATGCCGTTTTGGTCGATAATAAGTGTTTGGCCGTAAACCACATCGGCCTGCTCATTCGCAGCAATGGCATCGGAAACTTTTTGAGCAATGGTGCTGTCATAAATCTGGTCGCCGGCATTAACAAACCATACAAAATCGCCAGTAGCCATCCCAAGACCCTTGTTCATGGCATCGTAAAGACCTCTGTCGGGTTCGCTAATCCAACGGAACTCTATTGATTTTGCCTTCATTTCAGCCTCAAACGACTTGATGATTTCAACCGTTCCGTCAGTCGATTTGCCATCGACAATGATGTATTCAATGTCGGTATGTGTCTGTTTCAAAACGCTTTGCATGGTTTCTTTAAGAAACTGCTCCGCGTTGAATGTTATGGTGATAATGGATATTTTCATCTTAAATATTACTCATCGATTTTTGAAAGCGTTAATGTGCAGTTTCTCACAAACGGTCATCAACGTATTGCGTCGTTCGGTGGCTGTCATTCCGATGAAAAGCACAGTTAGGGCGGTTGCCGCAAGCGATACCGCAGTTACCGCGAAGAATCGCAATATCTCGTTTTCAACCATCAACGACATAGCAATCGGCAGTGCCGAAGCTAATATTGTGACAACGACAACCGGAAAAACAACACTTGCTGCGTACCTTCTTAGCGAAAACCCCACACATTGGCGGACAAAAAGCAACCGCACTAAAATTGCCAGAGTGCATACAACTATCGACACATAAAAGACAGTCTGTGGCGGAAAACCGAGTTTCAGCAGCAGATACGAGATTGGCAAAATTGACAAAACAAAACCGCCAACGGCCAGATTGTAGTTCCGAATTTTGCCGTATGCCTGCATTGCGGCCGCCATTGGGTTGCCCAATGATTCAACAACTGCGTTGATAATGGCCAATCGT
Source organism: Salinivirgaceae bacterium (assembly GCA_017650325.1). Lineage (GTDB taxonomy): Bacteria > Bacteroidota > Bacteroidia > Bacteroidales > SZUA-534 > RUG13583. The sequence continues at coordinate 25,319 of JAGCFC010000207.1, forward strand.
GTGAATATAACCGTATAATCTGGCACTTCTTTCAGCCATATGCCCAGCAGAAATGGCGTTTCAACAAGCACGGGCAGTGAAACCGCAAGCATCAGAAAATAGGAGAATTTCGAACTTTGACAGACCAGTTTGAGCATGGCTTCGTTGTCGCCGACCGAGTACGATTTGATTATCTGCGGACGCACCGCCCAGTAAAAGTTTTCGGCAAAGGCTTGTAGGGTGATGAAAATTTTGTGAGCCAAGCCACGCGCAGCATTGACCACAGGTGAAAAGAAGATGTTGAGCAGAATGTTGAGTCCGTGACTTTTACAAATATTTGATAATGAGCCTATCATATTCCATCCTGCAAAGCCGAAAATCTCGAGAAAACGTTTTTTATCCCAGTAGAAGTTGAATTTGCATTCAGGGTAAAACACTCCGCAATATATAAGATAAAATATTGTTACCGAAGCGTTTACCGCAATCATTAACAGAGAGTATAAAATCAGTCTGTCGCCGCCGTAACGGGCAATCAAAAATGCAACACACAGATTACCAAGTACTTCAATCACACTCATATAGGCAAACACCTTCATCTTCTCTTTGGCGATTACCATTCCCGCAAACGGAGTCCGCATGATTGTGAACATAAACGACACCACGCTGCAATGAAGCACCCACCAGGCAGCATTGGTTCTGTTAGCTAGATGCATCTTATTATACATTAGCCAGATGCCCGAACCTTCGGCTAAGACGGCAACCACCACCATTATGGCGGCGAATACTATCACGCAAAGGCTGAATGTGTGCCGCAGCTCTTCGAAATTGCCGCGACCCATCTCGTAAGAGTAGAATCGCTGACAAGATGTTGACATTGTGCTGCTTAAGAACGAGAACATCATCACAATTCCGCCCACAGCATTGTAAATACCGAAATCGTCAACGCCAAGCGCATCGAGCACCACACGCGAGGTGTAGAGCCCCACAAGCATTATCAGCCCAATGCACACATAGAGCAGCATGGTGTTTTTAGCTATCCGTTTCTGGTCGATTGCAGACATAATGTTGTTTGTCGCAAATGTAACTTTTTCGCGTTTTCGATAACCATTTGGCAATACAATTACAGGAACGTTCCAACTTTCACTTCTTTTTTGTTCCTTTGTTGCATTCTAAATAGCAAAAAGATGGGCATCGAGTCAATCCGTTTCACTAACAAGATACTGCTGATTTTTGCAGTTGTTCTTGCGCTTTATCTTCTTAAGGTACTGTCGTTTATATTTGTTCCACTGGCCTTTGCCTGTTTTTTCTCGATAATGTTTCTGCCGTTTATGCGGTGGGCAAACAAACGGCGACTTCCAAAATATTTCTCGCTCATCATTGTTATGGTGATGATTGCCGTTTTGCTAGTCGGATCGTTCAAGGTTATTGAGCTGTCGGGCAGTGAGATTCTTGAAGGCCGCACCGAAATGTACCAGCACCTCGACCAAAAGCTCGGCCATGCCATCGAACCGTATATCCAGCTTTTTGAAATCGATGTTAAGGACGATGAGGGTCTGATTCGCGGTCTGGTGCACAGCAGCGATGTTACAAAAGCCGTTGTAAGTCTTGTCGGCCCGGGTCTTATCCACATTAAAAACTTCTGTTCAACAGTAGGCATCACCCTCTTTTTGATGCTACTGATTATGGCCGGATCAATCAACTTCAAACTGGTGATGCAGGAAACTCTTTTTTCTCGCCCCACACAGGCTACGGATGTTTTCATGAAGATTGAAAGCAGCATTTCGAAATTTCTGTCAGTGAAAATCGGCACCAGCCTGATAACTGGTATTTGTTTCGGAATTGCGTGCTGGGCATTTGGTGTAAGTTTCCCTCTCTTGTGGGGTATTCTGGCTTTCGGCTTGAATTTCATACAGATGTTAGGTTCCATATTCGTCACCATTGCTGTCTGCCTGATGGCGATTATCGATATTGAGCATCCAGGTGTTCTTACAGCCGCAATTATCATATTCATCGGCATTCAACTGCTTGTCGGATCGGTAATTGAACCTATCCTTATGGGTAAATCATTTAAGATCAATGTGGTGACAGTATTGTTAATGCTTCTTTTCTGGGGCTTCCTTTGGGGCATAGCCGGTATGATTTTGGCAGTGCCTATGGCAGTGCTGATTAAAATTCTGTGCGAGCAGTTTGAACATACGCAAGGCATTGCGCGGATTATGAGCTGACGCTAGCCGTGTTTGTTTGAACATATTCTATCGGCATAATTGCCAGTTCGGTGGTTTCTCCGCCGAAAACTTTTCTATTTTAGCATTGTAATTTTTGAAATAATGAAAGGCAATTTATACTTGATACCCACAACGTTAGGCGAGCAGCAGCCTGCCGATGTCATTCCCGCAAAGGTGTTGGGCATTGCGGCGCAGTTGCGGCATTTTGTTGTCGAGAACACACGCACCGCACGGCGTTTTCTGCGTGCCGTTGACCCTGAATTCCCGATTGATGACTCTGATTTTGTGGAACTTAACGAACATACCGACTTGTCAACCATCGGCCAGTATCTCGATGCCTGTGAACGTGGCGAGCACATAGGACTGATGTCGGAGGCGGGTGTTCCCGCTGTTGCCGACCCAGGAAACGCTGTGGTGGCAATGGCTCACAGCAAGGGCATCCGCGTGGTGCCGATGTCGGGGCCGTCGTCAATCATTTTGTCGATGATGGCATCGGGGCTGAATGGCCAGAATTTTGCTTTCAACGGCTATCTGCCTGTGAAGCCTGCCGAGCGGGCCAAAGCCATCCGTAACTACGAAAAGCGCTCATTGACAGAAGGTCAGACGCAACTTTTCATCGAGGCGCCGTATCGCAACAATGCCTTGTTCGACGACCTGATGCACAATCTTCGCCACGAGACGCGCCTGTGTATTGCCGCTGACATCACGCTCGAAACCGAGTTCATTCTGACGCTGACTGTGGGCGAATGGCTCAAACGTAAACCCGAATTGCACAAACGTCCCGCAATTTTTGCTATATTAGCGTAGTTTTTAAATTGAAAATTATGTGCTCACGGCTCATCGCTCATTGCTGATAGCCAAACTTAAAACTTACAACGCTATGGAACTTACCCGCGAATTTGTCAAGAGCCTGCCGAAGGCCGAACTGCACTGCCATCTCGATGGCTCGATGCGCCTGTCGACGATTTTGGAACTTGCTAAAGAACAAAACGTTAAACTGCCAACCGACGACCCGAAGAAACTCGAGTCGATGCTCAAGGTGGGTATGGATTGCCCAAGTTTGGAAGTCTATCTTAAGGCATTCGATATAACTTGCTCTGTGCTACAGACTTACGATTCGCTTGTAAGGGCAACATACGAGTTGGCTGAGGATTGTGCCGCTGAAAATGTATGGTATCTCGAGATTCGTTTCTCGCCTATCTTGCACGTTAACAAAGGTTTGAAACTGACCGAAGTGATTGACGCCGTGCTTGAGGGCAAGGCCAAAGCCGAGCGCGATTTCAACATCAAGGTCGGAATCATTGTCTGCGGATTGCGCCACTCAACGCCCGAAACATCGTTGTTGCTGGCCGAGCTGGCTGTAGCTTACAAGAACCGCGGGGTGGTGGGCTACGATTTGGCAGGTGCCGAGGATGGTTTCCCTGCAAAGGACCACAAAGAAGCTTTCGACTTGATTATCAATAACAATATCAACACCACAGTGCACGCTGGCGAGGCTTACGGGCCACAATCAATCCATCAGGCGCTGCATATGGTGAGTGCCAACCGTATTGGCCATGGCACACGCTTGCGCGAGGATGGCGACCTTCTCAACTACGTCAACGACCACCGCATTCCGCTCGAGATGTGCGTGACATCGAACTTGCAGACCAAGGCCGTCGATTCAATCGAGAAGCACCCCGTCAAATTCTATTTCGATTTGGGCATCCGCGTTACCATCAATACCGATAACCGCCTGATTTCCAATACAACTCTCACCGACGAGTATATGCTGGTGATTGAGAAGTTCGGATTCACGCCAAGCGAACTAAAATATTTGATAATAAACGGATTCAAATCGGCATTCCTGCCTTTGAAAGAGAAAGTTGATATAATTCAGAAGGTAACCGCCGTTCTTGAAGAAAAAGGATTGATTATCCGTCGTGATTATATTTGATTATGAACAAGTTAATTAAGATTATAGCAACAGTTGCGCTGCTTGTCGCTGCGGTAGTTGCCAACGCCCAGCACGAGGCATTGACAACCACTAATTCGAGCCGCGCAAAGTCATATTACTACAATGCGAAGGGGCTTTTCAACAAACGCGATTTTGTCAACGCCGAAATCGAGATAAACAAAGCCATCAATGCCGACGACCGCTTTCTTGAGGCCTATTTGTTGAAGGCCGAGCTTTGCAACGAGGGTGGTTTCAGCGAGTGCGTCATTGAGTCACTGCTTGCGGCCCGAGCCATCGATTCCACGTTCTTTCCCTATCTCGATTATAATCTGGCCAACGCTCTTTACGATAATGGCCGGTATACAGACGCAAAGCATTATTACTCAATGTTTTTGAATAATCCGAAAGCTAATGCCAAGTCGAAGGAGCTGACATTGCAATATATTGATAAATGTCAGGTAGCCATTGATTTAGTGAATCACGCGGTACCGTTTGAGCCAAAGTCGTTGGGCACAGATTTGGAACTGCCTTACGAACAGTATTGGCCGTCGCTTTCGCTCGATGGCAAAACAATGGTTTTCACCATGCTATTGCCTGATAGCCTGCATTTTTATCCCGACGGTTCTATTGTTAGACAAGAAGACTTTTACGTTACACGATTTATCGATGGTAAGTGGCAGCCGGCAGTTCCCATTGGTGCGCCAATCAATACAACTGGTAACGAAGGTGCACAGCAGATTTCTGCTGATGGTAACACTTTGGTTTTCACGGGTTGCAACCGCCGCGACGGATTCGGAAAGTGCGACATTTATTTCGCTCGGAAAAACGTGTACGGCCAATGGAGCAAACCTTATAATGCCGGCGGAGTCGTCAATGGTCCGTCAGCCGACAAGCAACCATGTCTCTCACCCGACGGACGATTCCTATATTTCTCGTCGGATCGTGCCGGAGGTTTGGGCAAGATGGATATTTGGGTTTCGGAACTCGATGCCAACGGTAAATGGGGCAAACCAAAGAATCTTGGAGCGCCGATTAATACCCCCGGTGATGATATTTGCCCGTTCATTCATCCTGATAATCAAACACTTTATTTCAGCTCTGATGGCCACCCCGGATTGGGAAATAAAGATATTTTTATGTCGCGTCGCGACAGTACCGGTAAATGGTCGGAGCCTGTGAATTTGGGCTACCCGATAAACACTCATCGCGAAGAGATAGGATTGGTGGTTGATAATCAAGGCACAACAGCATATTTCTCATCAAACGCATACAGCGCCACAAAAAACATCTACACTTTTGATCTGCCCGAAGCAGTCAGACCGAATCCGGTTTCGTACGTAAATGGTTTGGTGACAGATGCAAAGACTCTTCAGCCGCTTAAAGCGCAGGTGCAGCTGCTCAATCTGAAGTCGGGCGACACGGTTATGTCGGTTGCATCGAGTGCCGAAACTGGCGATTTTCTTGTCAGTTTGCCTGTTGGCCGCCAATACGCCATGCTGGCCACAAGTCCTGGTTATTTGTTTAATTCGCAGCATTTTGATCTTGAGGGGACATACACGGCCACAAAGCCTTACTCTGTCAATATTAGACTGGAGAAGCCTGAAATTGGTTCTAATACCATTCTGCGTAACATCTTCTTTAAGTTCGACTCGTTTGAGCTTATGCCGCAGTCGTTTGTGGAGCTCGATCGGATGGCTGATTTCATTAAAAACAGCGCAGGAATCAGGTTTGAGATAGGCGGACATACCGATAATGTGGGAAAGACTGATTATAATCAGCAGCTTTCGGAGAAACGCGCAAAAACCGTTTGCGATTACCTTTTGAAGAAAGGTGTCGATGCCAGCCAATTGTCGTTCAAAGGCTATGGCGCATCTGCCCCGATTGGCGACAATGCTACGCAGGAAGGTCGCGAGATGAACAGACGGACGGAGTTGAAGGTGCTTGAATTGAAATAGGAGAGTTTTGCGGATAAAAAAAGCACAACCACAGGTTGTGCTTTTTTTATTGATAGTCAATGTTTCGACTTTATTCTGCAAGATGGATTATTCCGTCGGAATCTCTTGTTTTGTCCTGAACAATCCGACTTTCACATTGGCAAGTTTTTCGCCGTTGCACCAGACGTTCACATCGCACGAACAGAGGTTGTGGGTTTGCGAAATCACTTCGGCTTCGGCCGTCAGAAGACCACTGTTGCAGTTCCTGAAAAATGAGATGTCGGCATTGATTGAAACAGCAACTCGCCCTAAGGAGAACCCCGCCACAGCCGCCGAAAAATCGGCAATTGTGAATAACAGTCCGCCTTGAATGGCATCGATGCCGTTAAGGTGTTTGTCGGCAATAGCAACTTCGCACTTGGCGTAACCTTCGCGGCATTCCACAATCTCAATTCCGCAATTCTCAACAAAACGGTCTCTGCCAAAAAAACGCTTGGCAGTAGTTAGTAAATCAGCCATTTAGTCGATATTATAAATTTGGTTCGACTCGACAAGTTGCATTTTGTTTGCTTGCAGGATATCGATGAGGCGCTCGTTGGAGTTGCTGCGAATCACCACTTTGGCGCTACCGCCATCGGCAAAGGCATACATATAATCAATGTTGATGCCGTTCGACGATATGATTTTCAAAGCCTTGTGCAAACCGCCCGACTCGTGAGGTACAACCATGCACACAACATCGGTCAGACGGACAGTGTAGCCGTTTTCTTTCAGTATGTTATAAGCCAGCTCGGGGCGGCCTACAATGAATCGCACAATTCCGTAATCTGATGAGTCGGCAATGCAGAAAGCCGACATGTTGATGCCATGCTGCGTCATCACTTCAAGCATGGAGGTAAGGCTGTTGGCCTTGTTTTCCAGAAAAACCGAAAGTTGTTTTACTATCATAATTAAAAGTCAAATATGTGTTATTACTCTTGTTTTCAGAGTGATAAAACAGCCGCAGATGGCTTGTGGTATTTTCACTCTATTGTTGTAAATATAGAAAAAAACAACAATAAGAAGATTGAGCCATCAAATAAATCAAAAAATCAGATTAATGCGTTGTGATGAAATGGGTTGAGGATTCAAAAAGTTGTTTTTGCAATAGTGTCTTTTAATAGCAAAATGAACAACTCGGGAACATAAAACTCCAAAAATCGGAAAACACAAAAATATTACAACTTTTCGTTGTATTTTGCCGCAATTCTGCGTTTGCTGATGTGTGAGGTGTAAGGGCTTTATAATCAGTTAAATGAAAAAAGCAGATTGTTGGCGTGTTGTATGTACGGCATGCACTTTACATTATAAATTTGTATTATGAGAAAAACAATTTTAGTATTTGCCATTTTTTCAGCTATGTCGGCTGTTGCGCAAAGTACAGCTGACGAGGTGGTGCTTACTATTGATAATGAGAAAATTAGTAGAGGCGAATTCGAACGCCAATACAAAAAGAACAATAGTGATATATCGTTCGACTCATCGTCACTGGCAGAGTATATGCGTCTTTTTATCGATTACAAACTGAAAGTGATTGAGGCTGAGGCTGTTGGTTTGGACACTACGTTTGAATTCAAAAACGAGCTTGACGGATATTGCGCTCAGCTCGAAAAACCATATTTCACCGATAGCAGGGTTGATGACTCGTTGGCGCGTGAGGCTTATGACCACATGCATTGGGATGTGCGTGCATCACACATTCTGATCAATTGTGCCGAGAATGCAAGTGCCGCTGACACGTTGAAGGCATACAAACGAATTCAGTCCGTATACCAGAGAGCGCTTAAAGGCGAGGATTTTGCCAAATTGGCTCGTGAAAATTCCGATGATCCGTCGGCAAGCCGCAATGGTGGCGATTTGGGGTATTTCACTGCATTCTCAATGATCTATGAATTTGAAAAAGTGGCTTACGCCACTAAAGTCAGCGATGTGTCACCAATATTCCGTACTCGGTTCGGATATCATATTCTTAAAGTGTTCGATCGCCGCACTAATCCGGGGCAAATTCGTGCTGCGCACATTATGGTGAGGGTTGACCAAAACGCCGATGAAGCTGCTCAGAAAGCCGCTGTCGAAAAGGTGAATATGATTGCGGACTCACTTGCCGCAGGATCTGATTGGGCGCAGATGGTGAACCGATATACCGATGACCGTGGAACACGGGCGGGGCATGGCGATTTAAATTGGTTCTCAACAGGTATGATGGTGCCGGAGTTTGAGTCGGCTGCCTTTGCTTTGAAAAATGTCGGTGACATATCGGCTCCCGTGCGGACCATGTATGGATGGCACATTATAAAGCTGCTTGACAAAAAGTCGATTGACAGTTTTGAAAATTTACAGGAACAGATAAAGAAACGGCTCTCTCGCGATGTTCGCAGCCAAATGGCGCAAGAGGCGGTGCTTGAAAGTCTCAAGCGAGAGTATAAATTTACCGAAGACAAGTCAGCATACAAAGAGTTTGTGGGTCTGGTTGACACTACGATATGGAGTGGCAGTTGGTCGGCCGATAAAGCAAAAGGGTATGACAAGGTTATCTTCTCTTTCGCCGATACTGTGAAATTCACGCAGGCCGATTATGCCAAAAAGGTGGTTTCGTACGGTGTCGCTCCGCGAAATGTTCCAATCGATCTTTTGATGAAGAGAGATTATGATCGCATAGTTGAGAAAATGATTTTTGACTACGAACGCAAACAGCTTGTCAATAAATATCCCGAATACAAATATTTGAAGCAGGAATATCATGACGGAATTCTGCTTTTCGCTTTGATGGACAAAATGGTTTGGACTAAGGCGGCAACTGATTCGGCCGGTCAAGAGCGTTTCTATGAGGCTAACAAACAGAAATATATGTGGGACGATAGGGCGGAAGTCGCCGTATCCTCATATAATGGTATCGCATTTGTCAACGATTTATCTAACATCGATGCCAAGTTGGCACAGGCGCTGAAGACTGGTACGAAGAAGGGTGATTATGCAGAGCAGTCCAAGGCCGCATTGCAGAAGATTGGAATTGCTCCCGACAGCGTAGATTTGCAGGTGACGGTTAAGAAGTATAACATTGTCGACATCGATGGAGCGAAATATTGTGACATCGATGGAGCTAAGATACACATGGACGCCTGGGGCAAGAGCAAAACTAAGAAACTCGCCGGCAAACGCTTCAAGGTGCTTTATTTGGTTAAAAAGGTGCCGGCAATGCCGAAAACTCTTGAAGAGTGTCGCGGAGCAGTCATTGCTGACTATCAGAATCAGCTTGAGACAGAATGGGTGGAGCAGTTAAGAGCGAAGCATACTGTAAAAATCAACGAATCAGTGTTTAACTCAATGATAAAACGATGATTCAAAACGGGAACAAAAAACGGCCTGCTTCTCGGGTAGGGATTATAGTCATGTCGGCATTGTTGCTTGCGACAGGATGCCAGTTATTGTCGAAAAATAAAACGGAAGACGTCATACTTGCCAAAACAAGCAGTGCGGTTCTGACGCTTAGGCAGGTTGACAAGATTATGCCCGATAATCTGAAAGATGTTGACAGTGTGCAGTTTGTGCAGAGTTATGTTGATAAGTGGATTCACAATCAGCTGATGCTCGAAAAGGCCATCGCCAATATCGACGATGAGGGTTATGAGAGCGTTGAGAATATGGTGAACGACTATCGTACGGCTCTGCTGGTTTATAAATATCAGCAACTTTATATTGAGCAAAATCTTGATACGCTGGTACTCGATTCGCAGATTGCCGACCATTACGAGAAGTATGGCAACAACTTCCTGCTCGACAGTTGTGCAGTCAAGGCAGTGATTGTGCAGATTCCCAAATCATTACCTGACGGCAATCAAATCCGTACGCTGATGCGTAGTAGCCGTCCCGACGATTTTGTAAAACTTGAAGAGTACTGCTATAAAAACGCGCGAAATTTCGATGCGGGGTTAGACTGGCGTTATCTTACCGATGCGGTCAGGCAGTTGCCGCGTGGAGCGGTCCCCAATCCGATAGCAGTGGCAAAAAACGGCCGTTTTATCGAGGCTCAGGATTCTTTATATAACTATTTTTTCATGGTTAAGGAGTTCCTGGATGTCAACGAACAGGCACCATTGGTTTTTGCACGGGATAAGATCCGTGAAATCTTGCTCAATCATCAAAAAAACGATTTGATTCGCAATCTTGAGATAAAAATATACGTTGATGCAGTAAACAAACAGAGATTCACAAACTATGTTAATTAATATCAGAACTACAATAAAAGCCGTCTGTGTGTCGGCGTCATTGATGCTTGCCATTCCGTCCATGGCACAGGAGGAGAGTGGTGTTGTGATTGACAAAATTGTCGCCGTCATTGGAAAACAGATAGTTATGTACAGCGACATTCAAAATCAGAAATTGCAGATGCGCTCGCAAAGCTATCTTGTTCCAGAAGACATTGAATGTCAGATATTGGAGCAAGGTATGTATCAGAAACTGCTTGTCAATCAGGCTATAATGGATACTGTGGAAGTGAGCGAGGCGCAAGTGCTGGCTGAAACCGACCGCCGGTTGAACTACTATGTGACGCAGATTGGCGGTGAGGAGAAGCTTGAGGAGTATTATAAGAAACCTATGAGCGTTATTCGGGAAGATTTGCTGGATATTGTCAAAGAGCAACTTACTGCGCAGAATATGGAGGACGAGGTTACCCGAGGTGTTACAGTTACACCACAAGAGGTGCGCGATTGCTTCAAGGCTCTGCCGAAAGATAGTTTGCCAATTATCAATACGGAGTTTGAGATTGAGCAACTGTCAATGTTCCCGAAAATTGAAGAAGCTGAGATACTGCGTATTACAGACCGTTTGCGTGATTTCAAGACTCGTGTGGCTAATGGTGAGAGTTTCTCGACATTGGCAGTACTTTACTCCGAAGACCCAGCATCGGCCATGAAAGGTGGCGAGTTGGGTTTTATGACCCGTAATGAGCTTGTGCCGGAGTTCGCGGCCGTGGCTTTCAATCTTGTGCCAAATGAAGTGTCGAAGGTTGTCAAAACCGAATATGGCTACCATATTATCCAACTTATCGAACGGCGTGGTGAGCGCATGAACTGCCGCCATATTCTTCTTAAACCACAAGTATCGGCGGTTGAGAAGAAAAATGCAATGGCACGACTTGATTCTATCCGACAAAAAATTGTAGATAAGGAGGTTACCTTCAAAGAGGCCTGCTGGATGTTTTCTGATGACGAAGACACAAGGCTAAATGGAGGAGTGATGCTGAATCCCTATACAGGAACATCGCTCTTTGAAGCTGAGCAGCTTGACCCCAAAGTGGCTACGGCTATTCGAAATCTTGAAGTGGGCGAAATTTCTAAGCCTTTCGAAACAAAAGACGAACAAGAACGCACAGTTTGTAAAATTGTGCTGCTGCGTTCGAAAACCAAACCGCACAAGGCCAATCTGTCGCAGGATTATCAACGCATTCAGAATCTTGCTATTGAGCGTAAAAAAGGTGATGTTCTTGAGGATTGGTTGGCTAAGACCATCAATGCAACATACATCAAAATTGACGATGATTTCAAGAAATGCAAATTCCGTAACAAGGAGTGGATTAAAACAGAATACCAATGATTTACGATAATGATGTGAAGGCCGTTGATGCTTTGAAGGCCGATTTCGACAAAATAACCAACGAGGTTCGGAAGGTTATTATTGGGCAGGACGAGGTGGTTAAATCGGTGCTGCTGTCGATTTTCAGTGGCGGACACTGCCTGCTTGTGGGTGTTCCTGGTCTTGCTAAAACATTGTTGGTTAATACAATAGCCGATGCTTTGGGCTTGCAATACAGCCGCATCCAGTTCACTCCCGACCTTATGCCGTCGGATATCACCGGCTCAGAGATACTTAACGAGAAACGTGAATTCAAGTTTATCAAAGGCCCGGTTTTCGCTAATATCATTTTGGCTGACGAGATTAACCGAACACCGCCCAAAACACAATCGGCGTTGCTCGAGGCCATGCAGGAGCGCAATGTCACCATTTCGGGTGTGCGCAACAGTCTGCCTGAGCCGTTCTTTGTGCTGGCTACCCAGAACCCGATAGAGCAGGAGGGAACCTACCCGCTGCCTGAGGCCCAGCTCGACAGGTTTATGTTTATGGTCAATCTTGACTATCCTACTATTGATGATGAAATAAGCATTGTTACGGCAACAACATCATCGGTTACAGCTAAGGCCGAAACAGTTATCAGTGCTGCCGAATTGATTGAGTTCCAACAGCTTGTTCGTCGCATACCCGTCAACGAGAATGTGGTGCGTTATGCGGTGAACGTGGTGGCGCAAACCCGTCCCAACACTGCGTCGGCATCGGTAATGGCAAGCAAGTATCTGGTTTGGGGTGCTGGTCCGCGAGCTTCGCAGTATCTAATTTTGGGAGCGAAGGCGCATGCCGCTGTCAACGGCAAATATTCGCCCGATGTTGAGGATGTTCAGGCCGTTGCTCTGTCGGTGCTACGCCATCGCATTGTGCGCAACTACAAGGCCGAAGCTGAGAGTGTGACTGACGAAACCATTATTGCCGAAATATTGAAAAACGCAAAATTCTGATATGCAGATATTTCGGTCGCAGATAGGATTTCTTGTGCTTGCCGTTGTGCTTTTGGCCGCTAATGAGTCGGTTGCGCAGCGAAAAACAAAGGTTGAACTTGTGCAGGCTCAATCTATAAAGTCCGATGTCAATCTTTATAACGGAGCGCGGCGGCTAATCGGCAACGTCAAATTCAAGCAGGATAGCGCCATTATGGAGTGCGACAGTGCGCATTTCTACTCCGATCGCAACATGTTCGACGCCTTCGGACACGTGCATCTTTATAAGCTAAACAACAAAAATATCGATGTCCGGGCCGATTTTCTGCGTCACGACGGCGACCAGAAAATTGCTCATTTCCGCCACAATGTGGTTCTTCGCGACAGCAACGTAATACTAACAACCGACTCGCTCGACTATAACCTGCAGTCGGACATTGGCTATTACGAGCACAACGGCCGTATTGTCGACAGCCTGACGGTGCTAACCAGCGTCAAGGGGTACTACTATCACCGCCAGCGCGAGGTTTATTTCCGTAAAAATGTTGTGATTGATCATAATTCGGCTGAATACCAAATGTTTACTGATACAATCCGTTATGGTCTCGACACAAAAATCATCGACTTTTTCGGCCCCACCGAGTTCTACAACGACACCAACTACATGTACGCCCGTTACGGCTGGTACAACACAGAGACTGAATTGTCGATGTTCAAACATGACGCTTTGTTCAGAAATCCCAATCAGACAATAACTTGCGACAGCCTTATGTTCGACAGGCTCGACGAGAGCGGTACAGCCTACTCGAATGTGGTTGCCACCGATACAGTTCAGAACCTGGTTGTGAAGGGCGATTATGTTGAGATACATAAAGATCCTGAGTTGCTGATAGTTACCGACAAGGCGCAAATAATATATGTGGCAATGGGTGACTCGCTCTATCTGCATGCCGACACGCTAAAGGTTTGCCGCGACACATCGGGGCTATATCGCACATTCAGAGCCTATTGGCATGTCCGTGCCTATAAGTCGGACCTACAGTTGCAGACCGACTCCATCTATTTCTCGATGAAGGACAGCGTGGCTTGCTTCTTCGGTAATCCTATTTTCTGGGTGCAAGGCAATCAGATAACAACCGAGTATATGGAGGCCTATATAAAAGACAATCATTTAGATAAGTTCAAACTATATCGTTCGGGAATGATTGTGTCGCCGCACGACAGCATACACTACAATCAGATTAAAGGTGCCGAAATGGTCGGTTATTTGCGGAATAACGATTTGTATAAGGTTGATGTGTTCAAACGTGCGCAAACGCTCTATTTCCCTATCGACCAGGGAAGTATTGCCGGTGTGAGCAAGGGCGAGAGTACCGACTTGACACTTTACCTCAAAGACCGCCAGCTGAAGCGGTTGGCTTATCGCGCTCAGACAAAGTCGGACATGTATCCGCTCGACAATCTGTCGGAAAACGATATGCGTCTGTCGGGTTTTTCGTGGTTTGAGCAAATCCGTCCGAAAAGTCCTGCCGACATCTTCATCTGGGAAAATGTTGAATCGATTCCGTCGAGCCGCCGTATAACCATGCCAACATCGTCGTCTGACGATACCAAAAAGCCTCAAAAACCGCTGCCGCCGAATCGTAAAAGCGGTAAACCTGCAGGCCGATAATCGGTCAGACTCGCCGTATGCAGTGCCCGTAAATGAGTCTCAGCTACTTGTTTTTAATTGAGTTTGGGAATTAAAATATTGGTATATAGCGAATTATATAGAATGCCATTTTTTAATTCGCCTTGTTGTGTGGAATGAACTTTTTTCTACTTTTGTCGCCGGAGAGATGGCAGAGTGGTCGATTGCACCGGTCTTGAAAACCGGCGTGCTGAGAGGCACCGGGGGTTCGAATCCCTCTCTCTCCGCAAGAGCGCTTGACAATCAGTTGTTTAAGCATTTTACACACGGTTTTACACACGTTTTTGTGTAGAACCGTTTTTTTTCATGCAATTATAGACTACAAATACATCCTTTTTTACATAAATAAGGCTTTGACGAAAATAGGATTATATCAATAACAAGTAAATTATTATCCGCATAGTTTTGGAGGGTATTACTAAATAGAAATTACTTGCGATTAATCTTAATATAGCAAGGTGGGTTTTTCTCATAGAAAAACTCGAGTGAAACGCTATTAAAAAGCATTTTCCCGTTCCGTCAGTTTTTGGTTTTTCCCATTAAATAAAACGTATAATAACAACGTTAAAGAGATACAATTACCCTAATTATAGCATCTGAATAATAGAACTGCGAAACAAGATTTTCCCGTTCCCACCTCCAAAAAAAGATAGCATAAAATAGCCGAATGGAATGCAAACATTTTATATTTGCTATCTACTATTTTCATTCAGTGTAAAATATGAAACGTATTCTTTCTTTCCTTTTTGTTGCCGTGCTTGCAGGGCAGGCGTGTGCTGCGACAACTTTCACTATTGGTAATTTGAAATACACAGTAACCGATGAAACAAACCATTACGTTTCGGTTGCCAAAAGCTCAACATCTGGCGCTATCGATCTTCAACCAAAAGTAACAAATACAATCGATGGTATAGAATACACTGTTACAAGCATCGGCGATGGTGCGTTCTCTAATTGCAGCAGCCTAACATCAGTCATCATTCCAAATTCTGTTACAAGCATAGGCAGCGATGCGTTTCGTGGTTGCCGCAGCCTGACATCCGTCACCATTCCAAATTCGGTTACAAGCATTGGCGAGCGGGCGTTCGAAGGTTGCAGAGGCCTGACATCCGTCACAATTCCTAATTCAGTTACAAGCATAGGCGAGCGGGCGTTCGAAGATTGCAGAGGCCTGACATCCGTCACCATTCCAAATTCGGTTACAATCATCGACAACTATACGTTCTATGGTTGCAGCGGCCTGACATCCGTCACCATTCCGAATTCGCTTACAAGCATTGGCGACTATACGTTCTACAATTGCAGCAGCCTGACATCCGTCACCATTCCAAATTCGGTTACAAGCATTGGCGACTATACGTTCTACAATTGCAGCAGCCTGACATCCGTCACCATTCCAAATTCAGTTACTAGCATTGGCGACCATGCGTTCTCTTATTGCAGCAGCCTGACATCCGTCACCATTCCAAATTCAGTTACAAGCATAGGCAGCGATGCGTTTCGTCGTTGCAGCGGCCTTACATCCGTCACCATTCCAAATTCGGTTACAAGCATAGGCATCTATGCGTTCTTTGATTGCAGCGGACTGACAGAAATAAATGTTGAAAACGGCAATACAGCATATGCATCTGAAAATGGTGTTTTGTTCAATAAGGATAAAACCAATCTAATATGTTACCCTGCAGGTAAAACAGAAACAACATATACTATTCCAAATTCGGTTACAATCATCGGCGACTATGCGTTTCGTGGTTGCAGCAGCCTTGCATCTGTCATCATTCCAAATTCGGTTACAAAAATTATCGACGGTTCTTTTTCTGGTTGCAGTAGCTTAACATCTATCACCATTCCAAATTCGGTTACAAGCATAGGCAACTACTCTACGTTCGCTGGTTGCAGTAGCTTAACATCTATCACCATTCCAAATTCGGTTACAAGCATAGGCGGCTCTGCGTTCTACAATTGCAGCAGCCTTGCATCCGTCACCATTCCAAATTCTGTTACAAGCATAGGCGACTATGCGTTCTATGGTTGCAGCGGCCTGACATCAATCACCATCCCAAATTTGGTTACAAGCATAGGCATCTATGCGTTCTATGGTTGCACCGGACTGACTGCTATTTGTTACGAAGGCCGTAGTGAGCCAACATATCAATCTTCTTCATTTGCCAATATGTACATAAAAATACCCGTGTGTGTGCCAGAAGATTATACTTCTGACACTTGGTGCGGTTTTCCGAATATATGTAAAGGTCACGATAAAGTAACAGATAATGCTGTAGCGGCAACTTGCACGGAGACTGGCTTAACAGAAGGTGCTCATTGCTCAAAATGTGGAAAGATATTTACGACACAAGAAGAAATACCAGCCTTGGGCCACGACTACGGCGAAGCCACATATGTTTGGGCAGAAGATGGCAGTTCATGTACGGCAACAACCATTTGCAAACGCAATGAGAGCCACGTTGTAACTGAGAACGCTACAATAACAAGCGAGGTGACAATAGCCTCCACTTGCGAGGGAATGGGAACCACCACATACACAGCAAAATTCACCGACAGCAAGTTCTCTAAACAAACCAAAGATGTAGTGGATATTCCAGTTTTAGGCCATGACTACGGCGAAGCCACATACGAATGG
>JAGCFC010000208.1 GCA_017650325.1 Salinivirgaceae bacterium
AGAAAAAACGATTAAGAAATGAAAGAGAAAATAACTGGTGCAGAGGCACTTATGAGGTCGTTGGAGAACGAGGGTGTTGATGTGATGTTCGGCTATCCTGGCGGAGCCATAATGCCAACATTCGATGCACTCTACGACCACCGTAAAACGCTGAATCACATATTGGTACGCCACGAGCAAGCCGCCGCGCACGCCGCACAGGGTTATGCGCGAGTAAGCGGAAAAGTTGGTGTCTGCCTTGTAACAAGCGGACCTGGCGTAACTAACACAATAACAGGCATTGCCGACGCAATGATGGACAGCACCCCAATTGTGGTGATTGCTGGTCAGGTGGGTGCGGCTTTCCTTGGCACCGACGCCTTTCAAGAGGTTGACCTTGTGGGCGTTACGCAGCCAATATCGAAATGGGCCTATCAGATTCGCCGCCCCGAAGATGTGGCTTGGGCAGTGAGCCGCGCGTTCTACATTGCAAGCACGGGCCGTCCTGGTCCTGTGGTGCTCGACTTCGCCAAAAACGCACAGGTGGGAATGGTTGAATACGAGCCGCAGCATATCGATTTCATTCGCGGATATGTTCCCGTGCCCGACATTGACCCTGTGGCCGTGAGCGAGGCCGCCAAAATGATTAACGCCGCCAAAAAGCCGTTGGTGCTTGTTGGTCAGGGTGTTGAGTTGGGCGGTGCGCAGAACGAACTGCGTCAGTTGATTGAAACCGCCGATATGCCTGCTGGCTGCACGCTGTTGGGATTGTCGGCTCTGCCGTCGGACCACCGACTGAATATGGGAATGTTGGGAATGCACGGCAGCCTGGCTTCGAACGTCAAGACGCAGGAGTGCGACCTTCTGATTGCCGTGGGAATGCGCTTCGACGACCGCATAACGGGCAAACTCGCCACCTACGCCACGCAGGCCAAAAAGATTCATTTCGATATCGACCCGTCGGAGATTAACAAAAACGTGAAGGTTGATTTGGCCGTTCTGGGCAACTGCAAAGATACTCTGGCGCAGGTTAACAAACTGATTAACAAGAACTCACACACCGATTGGATTGAAAGTTTCAACCCCTATAAGGAGAAGGAGCGGACGGTTGTAATCGAGAAGGAGATTCACCCCACCGAAGGCCCGATAAAGATGGGCGAGGTTGTGGATACGGTTACCCGACAGACTGGCAATCAGGCGATTATGGTTACCGATGTTGGTCAGAATCAGATGATGGCCGCTCGCTACTTCAAGTTCACCAAAAACCGCAGCGTGGTAACGTCGGGCGGTATGGGCACAATGGGCTTCGGCACGCCTGCTGGCATTGGAGCGGCTTTCGGCGCCCCCGACCGCGATGTGTGCGTGTTCCTTGGCGACGGCGGCCTGCAGATGACCATTCAGGAACTTGGCACCATAATGGAGAATCAAGTTCCTGTAAAACTTATATTGCTCAACAACAACTATTTGGGCAACGTTCGCCAATGGCAGGCAATGTTCTTCAACCGCCGCTATTCGTTCACCCCAATGACGAACCCCGATTTTATGAAGATTGCCGAAGCGTATCGCATTCCGTGTCAGACAGTTATCGACCGCAAAGACCTTGCCGCCGCCGTCCGCACAATGATGGACACCAAAGGCCCCTATCTGCTTCAGGTGGCTGTTGAGGAGGAGGGCAATGTGATGCCGATGTGCGCCCCTGGCCACGATGTCGATGATATGGTGCTGGAATTCAAATAATTGATTAATTGAATGCGTGAGTTATTTAACACACTGATAATTAAATAGAAAATGGAACAAGAGAGCAAAACATTATACACCATTCTGGTTTTCTCGGAGAACCTTGCGGGACTTCTGAACCAAATAACCGCTGTTTTCACACGCCGACAGGTGAATATCGAGAGCCTGAACGTCTCTGCGTCAAGCATTAAGGGCATTCACAAATACACCATTACCTGCTACAGCGACGAGGAGACTATCGACAAAATCACCCGTCAGATTGAGAAGAAAATCGATGTCCTTCAGGCCAACTATTACACTGACGATGAAATATTTATACAAGAGTGCGGCCTGTTCAAGATTTCGACACCGTCGCTGCTCAACGAGAAAGGTATCTCGCGGCAAATCCGTATTCACGACGCCAACATTGTTGAGGTGAACCCCACCTATTCAATCGTCACCAAAAGCGGCTTGACAGAGGACATTGAGTCGCTCTACGCCGCGCTGCAGGAATTCAAGTGCGTGCTGCAATACGTCCGCTCGGGGCGCATTGCTATCACCAAAAGCCGCCGCGAACACATCAGCGACTACATCAACGAGCGCGAGGAGAAACACAGGCAAATGAGTGGAAAGTAATTTAGGATGTAGGAGTTAGAATAAAAGTTGAACTTTCGATTTTTTGTAGTATTTTGCAATCATATAAAAGGCACGGATATGGAACTTGTAGTACAAAAAAACAGCACTAAAACAGCGCGAACACAAGCTGCGAAACGCAAGGTTCAATCTGTTCAGACTGATATGCAGAAAACACCCGAAAGCGAGCTGACATCGGTTGAGGAATATTTTGGCGAGGTGTGGAATCGCTACCTTGAGAAATATGAAAAACTACAGGGTTAGAATTTCCCGACGCGCGTGGTCCGACATTGAGGATTTGACGGATTTTCTTCTGACTTTGAAGTACCCCGATAGCGCACGCAAATATCTTGATACAATGATGGCAGAGGTGCAGTCGCTGGCATTGTTTGCCGACTTGTACCGGGTAAGCACAATGGCCGACATTTTGAAGTATCACCCCAAAGCACGGCGAATGGTAAGCCACAACCGCCGTTGGGTTTATATCTTTCATATAGAAGAGGACACGGTGATTGTTGACCGAATCCGCCCCTCAAAAATCATTGCAAAATAGCAAAACAGTTTGTATTGAAAGTATAATAAAAGGGTTGCCCCATTGTGAGGCAACCCTTTTATTTTTCTCTCAATCAAACTGATACAACCGTTTTTGCCGCAGATGCGCAGCCAATCCAACGTGGTTGATGCACCAATCGACAATGCTATCATCGCCATTGAAATACTTGTCAATGTTGGCTTGTATTTTCGTGGAAATATCGTCGATGGCGGCAATCGGAATTTTGATTTTCAGCAGCTTGCGCACGCCAACAATCCAATAATCGTCGGGCAAACCGCTGTTATTGGTTATACCTTTTGTGCTGGCCCACAGGATTTTCACATAATTGCTTGCGGAAAAACTGTTTGTGTCTTTTGGGTCATTTATTCGCCACATATCCGTAACGTTCTCATAACCATAATAAAAGTAGATAATTTTATATCTCGCGGCCAATCTCTTGATGTTGTCCAACGAAATGTTGACTATCAGAAACGATGTGTTTCTTTTGCCGCTAAAATACTCGTTTACTGTGGTATACGGCCAATTATTCTTTATGACATTCAAAATCGGATTCTTTGGCTTTCTGAACCACGACACTTCTTCCTCTGGCACAATAGCGTATGAGCGTATGTTTTTGCCGATGTCGCTCATTTTCAATGTTTCGCAATCTTGCCTGGCAAGATTTGAACGATTTTTTGCTGTTGCTTCCATAATATTATGCTTTTAAGTTTGACAATTATTTTTCTTTCAATCAAACTGATACAACCGCCTTTGCCGTAAATGCGCGGCCAATCCAACGTGTTTGATACACCAATCGACAATGCTGCTGTCGCCATTGAAATACTTGTCGATGTTGGCCTGGATTTTCGTTGAAATATCGTCGATGGCGGCAATGGGGATGTTGATTTTCAGCCGATTGCGCCACCCGACAATCCAATAATCGTTAGGCAAGTCGCTGAAATTCCTTAATCTGGCAGGTTGCCCGATTTTCTCGTAATTGTTTACGAAAAAAGCATTCGGGTATTTTGGGTCATTTATCCGCCATAAATATGTAACGTCCTCATAACCAAAATAAAAGTAGGTGATTTTATATTTCGCAGCCAAATGTTTGATAAAGTCCAACGAAACGTTTATTATCAGAAACGACTTGTTTTTCTGCCCGTTAAAATATTCGTCCACAGTGATATATGGCCATATATCTTTTATGGCATTCAAAATCGGATTCTTTGGCTTTTTGAACAACCCACCTTCCTCTTCGGGCACGATGGCATACGTGCGGATATTTTTGCCTATGTCACTCATTTTCAATGGCTCATAGGTTTGCACCGCAAGTCCGTTGCTTTTTTTGACAGTTGTTTCCGAAGTACAAGGTTCATTGTCGTTAATTGTTTTGTTTTCAACCGATTTCCCATAGTTTTTGTTCCACCTGCCATACAGTTGAGCACGGGTTATCCAATGGTGCTTGCCCGTTTTTTGCTCACTGATGCTTTCGTTAAAAAATTCGAAAATGTCCACGTCGGGATGCCGTTGCGCATAATCCTCAACCACATTATTCACAGCCGCCATTTGCTCAACTAAACTGTTGGGAATAAACGACTTGAATGGTGGATTTAATCGGGCAAGAAAATCGTCTTTCGCCTGAACGTTCTCAAACGAGCCGCCCAAAACCTGCGAACCTTTTATTTTATAGGTGGTTATCTGCTCTTTGCCGTTGATGGTTTTGCAGAAATGCTTCCAATACTCGAGCGTGAAAACCGCGTCACCCTCTTTGTTCCAATGGATTTTCGCAAAGACGAACGAATCCGCTGCGTGGTTAAAAGCGTTATTTTTTGCCACGTCAAACGCGATGTTGTAAACGGCGTAATAGCCATTTTCCAGTTCGAAATAGGGGAAATGCCCGATTTTCAAAAAATTTTGCTCGAAACTTGCTTTAAGTTCCTGACACTCTGCTTCCGACAATTCCTTACCCACAGGATGTACAGGCGATAGAATTGCTATCGTCCTAATCCAATTAGTACTGATGCTCTCTTGCCTTGCAAGATTTTTGCGATTTGTTTTTTGATTTTCCATAATCACTTTTAATTAATAGTTAAACAATCAATTCGCATCGTTTTCCCACCGTGGCATTATGGTGCTCGGTTGGGGCGGCTCGAGGCCGACTCTTGATGCACATTCACTCAAAGAACACTCTCG
>JAGCFC010000030.1 GCA_017650325.1 Salinivirgaceae bacterium
GCGCCTTCCGACTGTCCGCGGCAATAGGCCGGCGACGTGTCGAAAAGATTGACTCCGTGCTCTATCGCATAGTCAATCAATCGATTGATTTGGTCCTGGTCGAGCTCGCCGTTGCGGTCTTCGCGGCCGCTCGCGCCACTTTTTGTGGGGAAACGCATACATCCGTAGCCCAAAATGGACACCTTCTCGCCGTGCTTGCCGGTGCGGTAGGTCATCTGGCCTTCAGAATCACCGTTAGCGCTTTTCGAAGCCGCTGATTTTTGATTGCCGCTGCCGCAAGCCGAAACTGCCGCTGCTGCCGCTATGCCGCCGCCCAAGGTCTTCAAGAACTGGCGGCGGCTGATTGTTACGTCGTTAGCCATAGTTTTCAATTTTGTTCAAATATATTCATTTATAAAGACCTACAACAACGACGGACTTTTAGTGGTAGATTTTTTTAGGAAAAATGTAGTTAAAATAAGCACCTTTGCAGCGAAAGAACAATAATGGCCGCGTAAATCGGCGGACGGATTGAACAATTGGCAAAAAACAAAACACATTTGCATTTTAATCGCACGTTATACCCACTCCAAAAAATTGTTTTTGCTGACAGTTTTGAAATCGGTGTCGGGATATAAATTTTTAAACACCGAAGGCTCCTTTGCCTTGTCGTTGCTCAACTTAAACTCGTATGCCTGCAACCTCCCGTCGGTCTCCTCTATAAGGTCAACCTCTTGTTTTGTAAAACTGCGCCAAAAATAGTGGCTGAACTTGCGTCCCGCGTTGTTCAACAGTTTAATACGCTCGCTTATCATAAAGTTTTCCCACAAATGGCCGTTGTCCTCGCGCAGACTTATGGGCGAGAAATTGTCGATTAGGGCGTTGCGAATGCCATTATCGAAGAAATACCATTTGCTGGCTTTGGTCAACTCTTTGCGGGGGTTGGTAGAGTATGCCGGTATTTTATACAGAATAAACACTTTAGTAAGCAAATCGAGATATTTCTCGACGGTGTTCCGGCTCAAGCCGAGCTGTTTTGCCAACTCGTCGTACGAGACAATGCTACCCACCTGATACGCCACAAGCCGAAGAAGATTATACATTTTGGAAGAATTCTTAACTCCGTCAATCGCAAGAATATCCTTCATCAGATATGATTGCGTAAGGTCGGTCAGATAACGCTGCTTCTTCTGGTAATCGTCGATTGAAAAAATCTCGGGGTACATTCCATATATAAGAAGGTCGTCGAGGTGATTGACTATTTCAAGATTCGTCCATTGCTGCCGAAGCTCGTTTATCGACACCGGCAAAAGTTGAAAAACCGACGCACGCCCCACCAACGGCTCACCGGCTTTGTTCTGCAAGTCGAACGACGACGAGCCCGAAGCCAACACGCTGATTCCATCAATCTCATCGACAATCAGTTTCAAGCATTGCCCAATTGAAGGAATGTTTTGTGCCTCATCCACAACCAAAATATCGGTTCCCGAAAACAGTTGCCGATAATTGGCAATGGTGCGGTTGGCAAACATCGCCACCGTGTCCATACTCTCACCATTGAGAACACTGACACGTGCAGTTGTATTGGCCGTCATCTGCCTCAACAACACTGTTTTACCCACTCTTCGCGACCCATAAATAAGCATAGCCTTGCCTGGCCGCATATAGTCCGCAATCAGTTTCTCTATATCCCTATTAATCATAACAATATTTGTTTTTGCATTGCAAATGTATAAAATTATTCAGCGCATTGAAGAATTTTTATTGAATTTCTTCAACGTATTGAAGAATTTTTAAAGAATTTCTTCAATTGGTTGAAGAATTTTGAATGTTTTGGATGCCGCGGCTACCGTCATTTATAGAAACAATCCAACTCCCATTTTGCTGGATTTTGCTCGATGTATTCGGCAATAAGGTTCATTTCGTTTTGATTGCGGACAATGTGGTCATAGTATCGCAATTGCCACGCAAACGGGATGTTGTTTTCGCGGGCGAATTTTGCCACGGCGGATTTAAACTGCCCGATTATGTGCGATAACCGCCCACAACGATTCGCCCTGCGTTGCATCTCCAAATTGATTTCGCTTCCGGTTGATTGGGGCATCGTAGGGACGTCACATTGTGGCGTCCGCACATTATCACAATACGCCAACCACGCATCAATATCATCGCGGCTGCCGCATTGCAACAGCCCTACAACCGTATATGGTAAGACATTGGTGGTGTTTGGTTTGTCACCATCAACAACGACAATTAAATGAATATGATTAGGCATTATCACATATAATGGGACATCTACGTCCGCGTGTAACTCACCTATTTTTTCAATACATTGTTTTGCACATTCCCCAATCGCCGACAATTGTGTTTGGCTGTTGTGAACTGAACCGAAATAATGTATGCGGTCATCGGTGCAAATGGTGACAAAATATTCGGCGCCATTGTAATCGTGCCATTTGGCGCGAGGTGTTCGACGGACAGGTAACGGCATTGTTATTTGTTTTTATTGCTATGATTCCAAAAATAATGAAATTCATTGTTTTTAACACGCAATTTCTGTAGGGATGTCACACCATGGCATCCGAATATTATTGCAATATGCAAACATACATCACGGCTGCCGTGATACGACAGCCCTACGGATGCGGATAATTAAATTCAAATTATGTAGGGATGTCACATTGTGGCATCCGAATTTACAACGGATATTGGATGATTGACATGAATATTAAAATGAAATTCCTACAGGGTATCGTTTGGTTTTGTGTGAGACGGCGACAAAAAAAACAGCCTGCGGTGGTTTATTCCGCAGGCTGTCCACTGATAATACATTCACCATACCAATATAAAAACGATAAAAGTAGATTTTTCTCATTTGATTTACCCACCTTTGCATCGCGGAAGCGACTGCCGCAAATGCAGCTATCCGCATCGTCAAGCATCAATGAAACAGCAAGATACAAACACCGACAAACCGAAACTTTGGAACAGCAACTACATAAAGATTTGGTGCGCCAACTTTATGATTTTTTTCTCGTTTATGCTGCTGGCACCGCTGCTGCCGCTCTACCTGAGCGACACTTTCGGCACCGACAAGGACACCATCGGTCTGGTACTGTCGGGATATACACTCACGGCGCTGCTTTTCAGGCCGTTCAGCGGTTTTCTAGTCGATAGTTTTCCTCGCAAACAAGTGCTTCTGGTGGTTTATTTTCTGTTCTTCGCATTTTTTGCGGGCTATCTGGTTGCGGGCTCGCTGCTAATGTTCGCCATTGTGCGCACAATGCACGGCGCACCGTTTGGCGCCACCACTGTAGCCAACAGCACAGTGGCCATCGACGTGCTGCACCCCGAGCGTCGGGCTGAAGGCATCGGCTACTACGGATTGAGCAACAACATTGCCACCGCCCTTGCCCCCACCATTGCGCTTTATGTATTTCAGATTTGGCACAACTACGACGTGCTGTTTGCCATATCACTTGCGTGCGCTGGCATCGGCTTTGCCATAAACTCGACGCTGAAAATCGCACCGCGCGAACTTGTGAAACCGCAAACACCTATCTCGCTCGACCGTTTCTTTCTTGTGAAAGGTTTCAGTGCCGCAGCCACACAGGCCTGCTACGCCTTCTCGTACGGCGTGCTCTCGACCTACATTGCCATCTACGGTAAAGAAGAACTCGGCATCACAAGCGGAACGGGACTGTTTTTTATGCTGCTGGCCGGTGGCCTTATTGTGGCGCGGATTGTTGGCAGCCGCTCGCTACGCAAGGGTTTGATTACACGCAACGCATCGTTTGGCGTGGTTGTTTCAATGTTTGGATATCTGCTTTTTGCCGCCGTGCACTCGCCGATAGGCTACTATGGTGCCGCATTCATCATCGGATTTGGCAACGGACATATGTTTCCTGCTTTTCAGACAATGTTCATCAATTTGGCACCCAATAGTTTACGCGGAACGGCCAATGCCACGCAACTCACATCGTGGGACGTTGGCGTGGGTGCCGGCGTGCTGATTGGCGGAATTTTTGCCGAGAACTACGGCTATCACGCTGCGTTCTGGGCTGCTCTGGCAGTCAATGTTGTTGGCGTGCTGGCGTTATTTCTGCACACAAACGGTTATTTTGCGAAAAATAGGCTACGCTGACGCACACTGACACTAACGCTAACACTGACACTAACGCTAACACTGACACTAACGCTAACGCTGACGCTGACGCTGACACTGACGTAAAACGATTTACGTTTAAGTTTTCCGTTTGCGTTTTCTAAACTTCTTTATGCACATCGCGTCCTTCGACATAGATTGCTCCTAATGGTCGTGCCGGGCACAAATGTTCGCACGCTCCGCAACCAATGCAACGTTCTGGATTTATTACAGGAACCTTAAGCGAGCCTGGTTCATTGGGGTTTTCGGCAATCATTTGAATGGCACCGACAGGGCAATGAGTTGCACAATTACCGCAGCTTACGCCATCGGTAACAACAAGGCAATTCTCCCTCAACCATACGGCATAACCAACTGATATGGAAGATTTTTCAGCGGTGTTTATTGGTTTGATGGCATCTGCCGGGCAAACACTCGAACATTTAACACACTCAGGGCGGCAATATCCGTGCTCGAATGTCATTTCGGGTTGCATAAGATGCTCAATGTCAGACGATGGCACCAAAACCTGATTGGGGCACGCCGATACGCAGAGTTGGCAAGCCGTGCAATGGTCGGTGAAATGACGGACGCTCAACGAGCCTGCCGGTTTGGGCGACACCGCACGGTTCGGCGCAGTTCTGTCGGCAATAACAGCTAATCCGCCATCGACTTTCTGTTGCTGAGCCTTCACCGCAGTTGCCGCAACCATCAGCGCACTGACTGATAAGAATTTGCGTTTCGAAGCATCGACTCCACCTTCGGCGGCAGGTGCAACAGTGCGCAATTTGTAACTAATAGCCCCCTTATTGCATTTCCCAATGCAATCGAAGCAGGTTACGCATCGGCTGTAATCGATGGTGTGCTCTTTCGAGTTGATGCACGAAGCCTTGCAGTTGCGGCCACACAATCCGCACGAGTTACATTTTTCGGTATCGATAACCGGCTTGTAAAGAGAGTATTTCGCAAAGAAACCCAAAATTGTGCCAACGGGGCAGACAGTGTTGCACCACGTGCGACCACCACGCCACGCCAAAACGGCAATCAAAATAAATGTTACGGCCGCTATTGCGAAGGTTGTCAGACTTCGAATCCAAACATCGACAGAATAGAAAGCATAACTGTCGGCGCGCTCAGCAAAATAGGCCAGCACATTGTTACCTAACTGATAAACAGGTGCGAACAAGTTTGATGCTATGCGTCCGTATGCGCTGTAAGGTGCTACCAAGTGAGCGATAAATCCAACTCCAGGTGCAAGAATTGTCGCTAAAAAGACAACCAACACGCTGTAACGCAACCATTTGCGCTCAGGCGAGAACGAATAGCGGTTTTTCTTACTTTTCTTGCCGAAGAATGCCACCACATCCTGCATTACGCCAAGCGGGCAGATTATCGAGCAATAAAGCCTGCCGAACAAGAATGTCAGCACAAGCAAAGCCACCACAACACCCACATTGAGCGCGAGTAGTGCCGGAATGAACTGAATGTCGGCCATCCAGCCGAAATAGGTGTGGATTGTTCCCGTAAAATCGAGAAACAAGAGCGTTATCAGCGTGTAAAACGCCACTGCCAATGCGATGCGAATGTTGCGTAACATAATTCTGTTTTTTTTCGCAAAATACAATATTACAAACTATTATAGCAATAGTCAGATGTGCTTTTGCGCCTTTTTCTCGACAAAAAGCCTTTGTTTTCCGACCAAATAGGTCAAATTTCGTAATCCAGGCAGACGCGCAGTTTGGTATTCGGACGCACAACGCCATCGGCAACGGCTACGTGAGCAGGATGAACGGCATACCCTTTCAAAGCATCAAAGCTTTCGAGAGTCGAATCGAGCATCAAATCGGCGTTCGATGTGGGCAGACCGTTGATGTTAACCTTAATCTCAACAAGTCCAGGAACTTTGCCGGCCAATCCTTCCAAACCTTTTTTGATTTCTGCCTTAACGGCGTTTTTTTGTTCTGCCGAAAGCTCATCTTTCAGCTGCCAAAGAATAACGTGTTTTACCATTTAATTATAATTTAGAATATTGAATGTATTTGTGTTTGAATTATTTACGCAGACATTTGGCGATAACATCGTTCAACTCTTTATGACGGACTGGTTTGGCCAGATAGGCTGTGCAGCCGGCATCGAGTGCAGCCTCGCGGTCCGAATCGAACGAGTTGGCTGTTAGCGCCACTATTGGGGTTTTATCATCGAACTTGCGGATGGTACGGGTAGCCTCCAATCCGTCCATCACGGGCATTCTGATATCCATCAATATGATTGAGTATTTTTTAGATTTAGCCATGTCCACGGCCTCTTTTCCATTATAAGCCCGTTCCAGATGATGATCGACCAGCATTGTCTCAACGAGCATATAATTGCTGTCATTGTCTTCGGCCACCAAAATGTTGATATCTGTTATTCCGTCGGCTGACGTTGTAACTTCAGTATCGGGAACAGATTGCTGAGCGTCATTACCCACAATCTTCATCGGAATCCATGCCCAGAATGTCGAGCCTTTACCCTCCTCCGACTCAAAGCCAACTTTACCACCCGCAGCTTCGGCTATCGACTTGCATATCGACAAACCCAGACCTGTGCCCTGAGCAAAAGAATCGAGTTTCTCAAACCGGCTGAACACGCGCGATTTCTTGTCGTCGGGAATGCCGATACCTGTATCCTGGACATAAATGCGCACGCCTCCATTCTCGCACACGTAGCCGAACTTAATGAAACCTTGTTTGGTATATTTATTCGAATTTGTAACAAAGTTGTTGATAATCTGCGCCGTTCGGTTTTTATCAAATTCCACAATACAATCGTTGTTCTTAATGTCGCAAACAAAAAGCACATCGGGATTGACTTTTTTCTGGAATGTATCGTAAATCTCCTGGAACAAAGCAGATATATCAAACTGCTCGTACTTGAAATTGACGTATCCGGCCTCAAACTTCGACACATCGAGAATGTCGCTTATAAGCCCAAGCAGCAATTCACTGTTCGACGATACATATTGGCTGTAAGTGGCTTTTTTCACCGGGTCAGTAGTTGTGGTGAGCAGTTCAGAGAAACCGACAATGGCGTTCAACGGTGTACGGATCTCGTGACTCATATTGGCCAGGAAAGCTGATTTCAACCGGTCCGACTCCTCTGCCTTGACCTTGGCTCGCTGCAGTTCCTTCATCATTTCAGTCTGCTGAGTCACATCGAGAGCGGTGGCGAGCAAATAGGTGTGGTCATCGAGTATCAGTTTGGTTTTCTGAATGTTATAAACCTTATTACCAACCGTTTCTCCCATAATATCGTAGACGTAATTTCCCTCCTCAATGGCTATCTTATCCGATTTATCAATATCGTCATTCAATCCGTTATGGAAAAGTTCGTCATCGGTCTTGCCAATAATCTGCTCACGGTTCAGGCCCACAGCCTCGCAGAACTTGTCGTTCACCATGGTGTAGGTCAGATTGTCATCGGCGCTCTTCATAAAGAACTGGCAAGGAATTGAGTTGATGAACGTATAGAGCATGCTGTTCAGCTTTTCTGCTTCCTTGATGGTAGATTCGAGTTTTTCGATGTTGGTGTGAAGCTGTGACACGTCGAGCGATACGGAAAGCAGGTAGCGGTGACCCGTCTGCGTCTTGATAACCGACCTGACAGTGTGCCACGTGCGTTTTTCACCATTCATATTGATAGTGATATCGTGCTCCAAATAACCTTTTTCGATTGTCTCCAAATCGTGGGCGCGCTCTTGTTCAATATCGAAGGCTTTAATATGTCCGAACGCCTCAGCATCGGTATGTCCAATAATCTTGTCACGCTCAACATTAGGCCACTTGTATGCCTGCTCATTGACAAGCACATAGCGCAAATCGTCATCGACATCTTTCATGTAGAACAGACAAGGTACCATGTTGATGAACGTGTTGAGCATCAGGTTGTTCTCCTCCTGCTTCTGCATGGTTTTTACCCAACGGGTGTTGTCGCGGACAAGTCCGGTGTAGACCGACACCTCGCCCTGAAGATTACGCTGCATCGGGATCACAAACAACTGCAGGTTGTACCACTGGTCGAGCTCATGCTCGTGCTCGTTTTTCAATCGGAAATAGACGGTTTGCACAAAATCCTCACGCGAGCGCATCCTGTTCACCAAATCAACCATCATCTGCAAGTCGCTTGGGTGAACATATTGCGCAAGAGCTTTTATCGGTCCCGATGGCACATCAAGGAATCCTTCGGTCTGATAGAGAGTAAGGATGTCGGTCTCGGCGTCGAAATCAATCTGCATGAGGTCCGACTCCTGCATTGTGAGCTGAGTGCGGATTTTGCCCATCTCCAACGACTGCTTGTAGAGCGCCTGGCTGGTGACATCGCGGATAGCGCAACCTATTTTCGACACCACTCCGTCTTCCTCCTTCGCCACGAGCGACACTTCAAAGTACGAATATTTGTCATCAGCCGGGTTCTTCTTAATTCTGAATATGTTACGCGACTCTTTCAACACCCCATCGCGCATCGAGTCTTTCACAGTCTTGAATAGTTGGGCATCGCTAGGGTGCAAACATGCATCTTTCTCTTCGAGTGTCAAATCGGTAGGGAAGATTGTCGCACCACTAACCTGTTCACGCATACCTGTTTTCAGGTCAATATTCCAAGTCGATATGCCAGCTGTGCGCATCAGCGTCTCCTTATCCTTGTCAAGTTCAGCGATAATGCGGCGTTGACGTTCGTCCTCTGTTATATCGGTGATACACAGCACGT
This sequence comes from Salinivirgaceae bacterium, assembly GCA_017650325.1. Taxonomy (GTDB): domain Bacteria; phylum Bacteroidota; class Bacteroidia; order Bacteroidales; family SZUA-534; genus RUG13583. The sequence goes on from JAGCFC010000030.1 coordinate 8,870, forward strand.
AGCTCAACTTCGAACCATCGGCCGAAACCACGCGACGACACTGGAATTTCAAATCGAGCGAGCCTGTATAAGTCGAATTGTAATACTCACGCACTTCGTCGGTGATGGCAAAATGGCAAACGGTCTCGGTCATTTCGTTGTTCACAATGGCGCGTTTGAAATCGTCAGGGAGCACCGGCGATTCGAAAATGACACGCTTGCGGCTCATGTACTCGTTCACATCCGACACTCCTATAATATTGAAATAGGCATCGTTAGCATACTCCATCACACCATCAAGATTATAGATGGCATAGCCCACAGTCGAAACTTTCAAAATAGTCTGCTGCTCATCGAGCAAGGTAACAAATTCGGGCGTTCCCTGATTCGACAGGTCGGTGATGATAACAATAATGTAATCCTTTCCGTCGTCGTTCATCTTGTAGTAGCGGAACGCAAGAGAAGCGAAGCCCGTACGCCCGAAATAATGGTGCGAGACCTTCGACATATCAATGTTGACAATGTACAAAGCGCCGTTGTTGTTGAAATCGGAGCCTTTCTGCGGACCTGTATAATACGGGTTGTCGAAAATATTGAATTTGTGCGACAGCAGCGACTCCTTGTCGGGAATGCCGAAAATACTTGACGTTGCCTTGTTGAAGTCGATTATTGTGCCGTCCATCTCGCAAATGATGAAACCCGCCGACACTAAATCGAACATTGAACGGAAATTTGAGAATGACAGCTGTTTGGCCGGCGTCGTACTTATCTCCGACTCGCTCATGATGATATCGATATGGTCCAAACGCCCAAATATCCACTCACTGCGCATATTTAGAGAGAAATACCTGTCGCCATTGACATTCTGCCCCACAAAACTCGACATCTTTTCAGCGCCGCTCTTCAGTTTATCGAAAGTATCGAGAAGCACACTGCTGTCAGTGAAATGACAGGCAAACTGGCGGAGATTGCATCCGTTAAAGTCTGATTTTTTATTGCCGGTGTCACGAATGATGTCTTTTTTAACATTGTAAACAAGCAGTCTCGATTTCGAGCTGGACAGATGTGTCTCGAGCAGACTAAAGAAATTGGCATGGCTGCGCCGCGAGATTGCAAGAGACACTAAACCGGCCAGAAAAGCCGCCACAATCATTAGTACAATGCTAATCAGATACGTCGACATAGCTTATTTTTAGGTTGTAATTTTTAAAAGTTCCGTGCTATTTTTCGAATGCAAAATTCCGGGTATCGCCATCGGTCTTCTTCCCGTTCACCTTCCACTCGCGTTTGCAACTGATTTTCCTTTCGTTATGATTCCAGCAATGGTAATTGATAACGTCGGAAGTTCCGTTGCCCCAACTAATTACAAGGTCCTCGTCCATATCGGCGCCGCCATCGATTTCGCCAAAAAGCAACCTGCACAGGCGTTCCTCGCCCACTCGCGCAGTATCTAACTGTAAACCATACATGTGCGGCATATAAGCCTTTGCGCCGTCGTAATGGTTAATTAGGTCATACTCAACATCGTAAGTTTTATTTTTGAACGTGAGAGTTGTGCCATCGACAATGCAGCTGTTGCTGAGCGGATCGAGCAAATCGTTGCCATACATGTCGGTGACCGTTATGCTGATATTGACCGGTGCCCAATCAACAATTTTTCCGTCTTCATTATCGCAAGCGGCCAGCAACAAAACCAGCCCCAAAGCAATATTTAAGTTCCTCATTTTCAACATTTAATAAATTCAATTTTACGTTTTTCGTTTACGTCAATCAATCACCATGTAATTCTCTGGGTTCCACTTGTCTTTAGGTTCCGGATTTTCTGCCGGATGACCGAGCGCCACAACGCACAGCGGAATCAGCGATTCGGGAATGTCAATCAGTCCGCGCAGCTGACTCACGCGGTCGGGATTGGGGAAAATGCCGGCCCATACGGCGCCCACACCCATAGCATGCGCTGCCAGCAGAATATTTTCGGTAGCCGCTGAGCAGTCATGAATCCAGAAATCGCGCGCAACGCCATCGAGCGTTTTAGTCATATCGCCACAAACAACAATGGCGCAGGCGGCAGTTGTCAGGCGGGTGTTGGGCAAAGTATCGGCTATCCGCTTAAGAAATTCGCGGTTCTTCACCACAATAAATTTCCATGGTTGCTTGTTCACCGCCGACGGTGCCGCCATTCCCGCCTTCAGCAACGTCTCAATCTGCTCACCGGTCAACGACTCGTCGGTAAACGAGCGGATGCTGGTTCGAGTCATAATATTGCTGATAACAGCATCGGCCGCATTGCCGGCTACTGTTGTCGCCTTGCTTGTAACTATCTTAATTACAGCAAACAACAAAGCCACCGACAGAACCACAATAATTAACGATTGTGCCTTCATATTCCTTAAATTGATATTGGTAAATATACCACAAATATTATTCGGCATGTGAAAAAAGCGTTGAAATATAAACTGACTTACACATATAATGTGTATTATTACTATATTTGCAAATGTGAAAGTTGAATTTCAACCATAAAATTCGGCTAACAACCAATAACAAGCTGTTGAATTACTGAATATTACAATAATAACGACAACATTATTTTATAAACCCATAAAACACACAATGATGAGAATTAGAAACTTATTTTTGACAATGGCTCTGGCATTTACAGCCGTGACAGTGGATGCACAAACCAGTGGTTTCTCGTACCAGGCAGTGGTGCGCAACCAGTCGGGCGATCTTGTTGCTAACAAAAGCGTGGGAATCCGCATAACCCTGACCGACAGCAAGGGCCAGCAGAACTTCTACAGCGAGGCCACGACAGCACCGACCAACGCCTACGGCGTGCTGAGCGTGACTATTGGCGCACAAGACACTACGGTACTCAAGAGCCTCAACTGGAGCAGCGGCATTTTCATGCGCGTTGAGATTGACCCAGCAGGCGGCACAACTTATACCGACATGGGCCTCACTCCCATTCAGGCCGTGCCCTACGCCCTCTATGCGGCCAATGGCGGCAAGGGCGAGAAAGGCGACCCTGGAGAACCCGGACCACAAGGTGAACCTGGCACCGGTCTTACTAACCGCGGCGCATGGAATTCGGCAAATACCTACAACATGGGCGACTACGTGTTCGCACGCAGCACCAATAACGCCGATGTCAACTCGATGTGGATAGCGCAAGCCAACGAAATACAAAGCAATGCGGAGCCTTACCTCGACAGCGAAAACTGGGTTGAGTTCCAAGCACCTAAAGGCGACAAAGGTGACCAGGGAGAACCCGGACAACCCGGACCGCAAGGTCCAGAAGGCCCGCAGGGTAATCCCGGCACTGGTCTGACCAACAAAGGTGCATGGAACAAAGACACCACCTACGACTTGGGCGACTACGTATTCGCTCGCAGCACCGGTAGCGCCGATGTCAACTCGATGTGGATAGCACAGGCCAACGAAATACATAGCGATGTTGAGCCTTACCTCGACAGCGAGAATTGGGTTGAGTTCCAGGCGCAGAAAGGCGAAAAAGGTGAACCGGGACAACCTGGACCGCAAGGTCCTCAAGGCCCCAAGGGCGACGATGGCATGCAAGTGACTGGTACACAAGGACAAACCCTTGTACACAACGGCACAACATGGGTTGCCACCGACCAGCTCACACTGAAAAAACTTGATGTGAAAGGCGCAACAAGTTCAGAGGAGGCACTTTTCGAGGTTAAGGACAACGACGGCAACGTTGTTTTCGCTGTCTATCCCAACGAGGTGCGCGTGTACGTTGACGAGAACGACACCAAAGACAGCAAAGTCAAACGCAGCGGCTTGATTGTGACGGGCCGCAACACCAAAAGCGACATTGAGAAGGACTACTTGATTGTAAACCCCACAGGCACGCAAGTGTTTGTAGACGAGAACGATGGCAAAGTAAAACGCAGCGGCCTTATCGTAACCGGCCGTAACACCAAAGGCGATGCCGAGCAGGATTATCTCATTGTTAACCCAACCGGTACTCAAGTAATTGTTGACGAAAACGACGGCAAGGTTAAGCGTAGCGGCTTGATTGTAACCGGGCGCAACACCAAAGGCGACGCCGAGCAGGACTATCTGATTGTCAACCCAACGGGTACTCAGGTTATTGTTGACGAAAACGACGGTAAAGTAAAGCGTAGCGGCTTGATTGTAACCGGGCGCAACACCAAAGGCGACGCCGAGCAAGACTATCTGATTGTCAACCCAACGGGTACTCAGGTTATTGTTGACGAAAACGACGGTAAAGTAAAGCGTAGCGGCTTGATTGTAACCGGGCGCAACACCAAAGGCGACGCCGAACAGGACTATCTGATTGTCAACCCAACGGGTACTCAAGTTATTGTTGACGAAAACGACGGTAAAGTAAAGCGTAGCGGACTCATCGTAACAGGCCGCAACACAAAAGGCGATGCCGAGCAAGACTATTTGATTGTAAACCCAACGGGTACAAATGTTATTGTTGACGATGAACTAGAAGGCGACAGCAAAGTTCCTCGCAGCGGATTTGTTGTTACAGGACGAAACTCTAAGGGCGACAACTCCTCCAACTACCTCAAAGTTGCCACCGACGGAACAAAAATCAGCTTCGATGAGAGCAACGCCAAAGTAAAGCGCAGCGGCTTGATTGTAACCGGACGCAGCGCCAAAGGCACCGACGCCGACATTTTCGAAGTTACTCCCGACAGCACCCGCGTTTACGTTAACGGCGGCAACAGCAAGAGCGGATTTGGCGTTGAAGGCAAAGATGGCGCAAGCGCAAGTGGCAAAAGCGGTTTCGCCGTTACCGAGAAAGGAGCAAACGGCAATGCTGGCTATATGAACGTTACGGCACAGAACTTCTTTGCAGGATATGATGCGGGGAAAAAGACCACTCCAACTTCTGATTATAAAGGCGTTTGCAATACTTTTGTTGGAAACCAAGCTGGATATGAAAACACAGAAGGTTTCAACAATGTGTTTTTAGGCAATAGTGCTGGTGGAAACAATAAAAAAGGTTGGCAAAATGTTTATTTGGGATATTCGGCTGGTTATTCCGATACAGCAGGTTGCGATAATGTTTATATGGGCACTTTGGCTGGTTCTGAAGCATATGGAAGCAGTAACATGATTATTGGCACCCGCGCTGGAAATAAAGTAAAAGGTAACGATAATACAATATTAGGAATAAATGCCGCTGGCGGTGCCGGTAAAATGGAGGGAACCATTGCTATAGGAGTTTCTGCGGGTTATGGTTCGGAATCATCTGAAAGCGAAAATGATATTTTCATTGGAAACGGTGCCGGATTTAACAATACAACAGGTTCATCCAATATTTTTATGGGAACCAATTCCGGTTATTCTAATATGGATGGTTCTCAAAACGTGATTTTAGGATATTCTGCTGGTGGTCTTGCAACAAGTGCGTCATTTACTGTTGCTATAGGTAGTATGGTGGGTGGCGGAAATCAAGATGTCTTTATTGGAAGCTCTGCCGGCCATAGCAATACCGACGGTGAAAACAATGTGTTTATAGGTACCAGTGCCGGACATTCCAACTTAACTGGTTCAAATAATGTGTTCTTGGGAACCAGTGCCGCATTCGGATTTAGAAAAGGATTGAGCAACGTTGTATTGGGTACTAATGCTGCGCAAGCTGCAGACAGCATGCTTCGCACCATCGCCATTGGCGAAGGTGCTGGTTGGGGCTCTGGTTCTTCAACTTCAACTGATGATATTTTCATTGGTTATCAAGCAGGGTTCAGCAATACTATTGGCGAGAACAATGTATTCTTGGGTAATAAAGCTGGTTACAGTAATAAAGACGGTGGAAACAATGTATTTCTGGGAAATGGAGCAGGGTTTAGCAATACAGATGGTTCGTCAAATGTGTTTTTAGGATTTGATGCAGGCAATTCAAATACATCAGGTAGCCAAAATGTCTTTATAGGAATAGAAACCGGAATTTATAATAAAACCGGAGATAACAATGTGTTTATAGGAACCGAATCTGGACACAACAATACCACTGGTGATAATAATGTGTTTTTAGGCATATATTCCGGGGCCGCTAATGAAGATGGTGAAAACAACGTGTTTTTAGGAAATGGAGCAGGAGCAAATAACGTATCTGGCCTTAATAATGTAGTGTTGGGTAATAATGCTGCGGTAAATGCAGGAAAAGTTAGCCATTCTGTTATTATCGGAGAAGAAGCAGGAAAAGGTAAAGAAAATTCAACAATAACAAACGACGTGTTTATTGGCTATAGGGCTGGTTATAGCAACACTACAGGCTGCGAGAACCTTTTTATCGGTGACAGCAGTGGTTACAACATAACTACAGGACACACAAACATATTCTTAGGCCGCAATGCAGGAAAAGGTCTTACCGAAGGATATGGTAGTATTTTAATTGGTGTTAATTCAGGAAAAGCGCCAGATGGTTCAACATCAAGTGATGCCAACAACAACATTTATATCGGGCATAGTTCCGGCGGATATACTGGAAATGGGAACGTGATTATTGGTAATGTAGAAAACATTGGTGAAAATGGTAACCCGAGTGAACCTCAAGGTACAGGTACCACAAGCGCTGGTAGTATAACCGAAGAAGCTTTTAGGAACAAAGCTAATTCTGGCAATACCTTCGCAGTTGTTCAAGGCAAAAATATATTGTTAATGGGCGATTTCAGCACCAATGTCCTTACTACAGGTAGTTCATTGAAAGTTAATGGCAATCTGCTTCCCGAAACAAGTTATAGTACAAATGCTGTAACCCGTAGACGTAGTATTGGTGCCGAAAATATGCCGTGGACAGCTATTTTTGTGTCATCTGTTAATGGTAGAGATGTCAACACTACCTCCGACCGCCGCTACAAAACCGAAATCAAACCTCTTGAGCGGGCATTGGATAAGGTGATAATGCTCAACGGCGTAACCTACAAATGGCGCGTGAGCGAGTTCCCCGAGCAACAGTTCGACAACAACACCCACATTGGTGTTATTGCGCAGGATGTTGAGGAAATCTTCCCCGAGCTTGTCAGCACCGACGAGAACGGCTACAAGAGCGTTCAGTATGGCAACTTTGCACCAGTGCTTATCGAGGCAATCAAGGAATTGAAAGCCGAAAAAGACGATTTGCAAAAGCAAGTTGATGAGTTGAAGAAGATGGTAGAGGAATTGATGAAGAAACAATAACCGTAGGGACGCAATGCTTGCGTCCGTGCGATTCATCGCGTCCGCAAAAAAAAATACCCCCCCCAAAAAGCCGCATTTTCAGATGCGGCTTTTTTTATCATCAATAATGGTTATCCGAGGCAACAAAAATCATATTTTTTAATGGTTGTTTTATCTGTTCAATAATTTACAATTGCAATACTTTTGCCGCAGAATGAAAGTTGAAATGGAAGAACAGGTTTTCAATCGGAAAAGATTGTCGGAACTGACCGACAGCAAGCCGGCCATCATTACTAAAGTGCTGGGACACGGCGCTTTCCGCAAACGAATCACAGAAATGGGTTTTGTATCGGGCACAAGCATCAGGCTTATAAAATACGCGCCGCTTAAAGACCCAATCGAATACGAACTGCTGGGCTATCACGTATCGCTACGGCGGAGCGAGGCCGAACTGATTGAGGTGGCCACCGACCCGAACGCTCAAAACACCACCGGCCCCGAATTCGACAAGGAAACTGTTATTTCTGAGCCTTTCCGCAACAAGGCTTCGCAAATGAGCCGAACCATAAACATTGCTCTGGTTGGCAATCCTAACTGCGGCAAGACTTCGCTCTTCAACCACGCCACCGGACGCCACGAGAAGGTGGGCAACTACAGCGGTGTGACAGTGGACACTAAAATGGCCAGCGTGAACCACAATGGTTACACAATCAATATAACCGACCTGCCAGGAACTTACTCAATATCGGAATATACGCCGGAGGAACTATACGTCCGCAAGCATATTTTCGAGGAAAATCCCGACATCATCCTCAACGTCATCGACGCATCGAACCTTGAACGAAACCTGTACCTCACCACACAGCTTATTGCAATGAACATTAAGATGGTGGTGGCACTCAACATGTTCGACGAGTTGGAGCGCAAAGGCGACAAGTTCGACTACGACATGCTTGGCAAGATGCTCGGTATTCCGTTTGTGCCAACCAACGGCCGCGATGGCTCAGGCCTCAACACTCTGTTCGACAAGATTATAGATGTTTTCGAAGGCCGACATTCCGACGCTCGGCAAATTCAGGTCAACTATGGTGCCAACATCGAGAAAGCCATTGCTGTTGTCAAATCGGAGATTGAGCAGCACCAGTTGCTCAACGAAAAATATTACCCGCGTTTTGCGGCCATCAAACTGCTCGAAGGCGACAAGATTTTCATTAAAAGCATAGCCGCCCATCCCGATGCAAACCACATTCTGGAATGGGCCGACAAGGAGCGCACCGAACTTGAGCGCGAATATGGCAACCAAGCCGAAACGGTGCTGGCCGATGCACGCTACGGGTTCATACGTGGTGCGCTGAAAGAGACATTCATTCCATCGCAACAACCCGACAACGGCAAAGGATACCGAATCGACAAGATACTGACACACAAATGGTTGGGAATCCCAATCTTTATTTTCTTCCTTTGGCTGATGTTCGAGGCCACATTCACACTAGGCCAATACCCGATGGATTGGATTGAGGCCGGAGTTGATTGGCTCAGCGGATTTCTGTCGGGACTGATTCCCGAAGGAACACTCCACGACATGCTCATCGACGGCATTGTAAGTGGTGTTGGCGGCGTCATTGTCTTCCTACCTAACATATTGATTCTGTTCTTGTTCATATCGATAATGGAGGATACCGGCTACATGGCTCGGGCTGCGTTCATTATGGATGTGGCCATGCACAAGATTGGCCTTCATGGCAAATCGTTCATTCCGTTGCTCATGGGATTCGGTTGCAATGTGCCGGCCATAATGGCCACCCGCACACTCGAGAACAAGCGCGACCGTCTGCTCACAATGCTGATTATTCCGTTCATGTCGTGCAGTGCGCGGCTCCCCGTGTTCATTCTGCTCATATCGGCGTTTTTCAGCTCGCATCAGGCACTTATTCTGTTATCAATATACATGATAGGAATTGTACTGGCGATTTTGGCGGCCTTGGTTTTCAAACGGATATACTTCAGCAAAAGCGATGCGCCGTTTGTAATGGAACTTCCGCCCTACCGAATTCCGACAATGCGCAACACGCTTGTTCACATGTGGGACAAGAGCGTTCAGTATCTCAGCAAGATGGGTACAGTCATTCTGTTCGCATCAATTGTCATTTGGGCATTGGGCCATTACCCGCAAAAGGTACACTACTCCACACCTTACGACATGGCCATTGCTCTCGTCGCTCAAGACACCACGCTGACCGACAGCCAGAAAACCGTCAGCATTGAGCAACTGCAGTTCGAAAAACAAGCCGAGCATCTTGAAAAATCATACATCGGGCGAATTGGCCACTTCATCGAGCCAGTTCTGCGTCCATTGGGATTCGACTGGAAAATCGGAGTTTGCATATTGACCGGACTGGCAGCTAAAGAGGTGGTTGTAAGCACAATGGGCGTTCTTTACCAGACTGGCGGCGATGATGACGACACCTCTGCCCTTCAGACAAAACTTCAGCAACAAACCTACAAAAGCGGCCCGCACAAAGGCGAAAAAGTGTTCAGTCCGCTGGTGGCTTTCTGTATGATGCTGTTTGTGCTAATCTACATGCCTTGCATTGCAGCCATCACGGCCATCAAAAACGAGGGCGGACGCAAATGGGCCATCCTTACTGGCTGTTACACCACTGCGCTTGCATGGCTTATTACTTTTGCCGTATACCAAATTGGGAGTTTGTTCTTATAGCAACCGATTATGCTTCAAAACATTATAACATGGGTTGTGATTGCCGTGGCGGTTATCTACTTCGCCAAACGAATCTATGACCGGACTCGCGGGAATGGCGGTAGTTGCAATTGCGGTTGCGGAGGCTGCTCATGCAATGGCAAAGACAACAATACCTGCCCAAACTGCATGCAACAATAAATGAAGAAGATCATCTGAAGCGAAAAGTATTCTGCTGAAACCAAATAAAAAAGTCATAAGCTATTTGCTTATGACTTTTTCTGTTTATCAAGTTTCACTTCAATTCTTGCGTGAGGCCGACAATGCTGCCATTCTTGCTGTAAGCTCCTTCTGCCCCGTAGTGTTTATCACAAGGTCAAACACTCGTTCCACATCACCCAACTGGTTAATATATGGTGTGAGTGAATGTGTAAATGTCATTTCAATTCCTTGGAAATTACTTGTAACCTCGTAAACGCAATTTTCGCCCATCAAAACTGTCGACCATGCCTCTTCAAAGCGTTCACGGTCATCATCGTTATAGGCATAGAGGTCGACGAACTGCTTGCCAACAAACTCGTTAATGTCAACATGTGCCAGACGCAACATCATATCGTTGACTGACATCACTGTACCATTCATATCAATGTCGATAGTTCCAAGTGTGTTGTTGATGGCATCGGTTGCCAACCGCATCTCACTCTCACGCCGTACTGACTCTTCCTGTGTGGCTTGCAACTCCTCCATATTCTGGCGCAACTCCTCTTCTTGCGATGACAACTCCTCGCCACGCATCTTCGATTCCGACAACAATTTGTTAGTTTGCTCTGTAATTCTGACATTCGATATTGTCGATGCAATATTTTCTCCCAAAGTCTGCAGGAAATCAATCTGATACTGAGGTATTTCGTTGAATGACGCCAATTCAATTACACCAAGAACCTTCTCATTGATAACCAATGGTACCAAAAGCAGGAAGTTTGGTTCGGCACCACCCAAGCCTGATGTCAACTTGATATACTCTTCAGGGATTTCTCTCAGATAAACAGGCAGTTTCTCAAATGCGCAGCGTCCAACCAATCCTTCAGTTAACCCAAAGTTAACTCTCAGATATTTCTCGCGATTGTAGGCCACAGCGCTCTTCATCTCGAAGAATGCGTTATTTGGATCCTGTTCGTTAAGTATATATATGGCTCCCTGATTGACACCCAGGTAGTCGATAAGATGGCGCATAACATTGCTCGACAGCACATCCATATTCTCCGAATTGTGACGCAGAATATCACCAAAATCGGCAAGACCTTTTGTAGTCCAGTTTCTGATCTCGTCCTCGTGCTGACGTTTCTTATTGGCATCATCGGCGTTACGCAGATTCTTACGCATCTCAAGCAGGGCGTTACCCAGCGTATCGTCCTCACTCAAAGCCTCATATTCCGAATTATAATTGCCGTTGCCTATCTCCACAGCAAACTCTGATGTACGGCGGAGCGACTCAATGAATCCGTTAAGAGCGTCACCCATATCGCCAATTTCATCGTTGGCGGTAACAAGTTTTTCTTTCGGCAATATACCTTTGGTCATTGTTATCAGGAACTCCTTCAGTTTGTAGATCGGAACCACAATGCTTCGTGATGTCAGCACACTTACTATCAGCACAATTATTACAATAATAAATACCGAATAGACCACAAAATTCTGGAACCACGCAAACGATGCTGCCATTTCTTTGTTGGCATCCTCTGTCTTTTTCGATATTATTTCGGTGAGTGCATCAATCTGATCCAATATTTTATAGGTCTCCTCAATAACAACGCCTCCCTCTTCCACCTTTTCATCCGCCTCCATTTTTATGAGCATATCATCATAGTCAAGCAACGACTTCAAACTGTTCATAATATCTTTATGGTAACTGAAAAGTGTATCGGAAATGCCTGTCATAATTGGAACTAGAGCCTCTCGTTCACTATCTTCCCAGTTTTTCGAAATTTCGGTCAATTCAGCCTGCAGTTTTGGAAACTGCACATCATGCATCGCTTTAAGTTTTCGCTTGTCGGGTGTGTCGGCGGTTTTTTCAATGAAAACCCAGTTTTTGATAAGCATCTGCGAGTTGTTCACCATGACGTTGAGCTCGCGCAATCCTGTCAACGATGGATTGTAAACATTCAATATGTCTTCGTTAAGTTTTCTGTTAGCGTTTGATGTTGAATATGTTACCAATCCGTTTGCGATAACCACCAGCAAAACAGAACCGAAACCGATAAGCAGTTTATTTGTAATTGTCAGACGAGCATTCATTGCTTTAAAACATTTTTTCTTTTACACCAAAAATAGAATTTTATTTTATAGTTATGATTTTTTTAACGCTAAAATATATTAGAGCCCTAAAATTATTTTTTTCGTTGAAAACGAGCCGCACAAACTTCACCTGAGCACACTGCTCCCGCACAGGCATCTTTACTGCGTCAACTCGTTATTTTTCAACGAGTCGGATGGTGAACAAAAAAAAAGCAAGCATTTGGTTTTTGCTTGCTTTTTCTATAATAAAATTAAAAAAGACTCATTCTATCGTATATGCAATACCTTCCAAATATGAATCTACCGGAAGTTTCTTATCAGCCAAAGCTTTCTTGTTGAGCTCGAACTTTATCTTATCGTCAACAAGCAGGAAATTGATGCACGAACCATTCTTCAACGAACCTGGACGATCTGTAATTATAAGTGCCGCTGAATTGCCCAATTTTTCCTTTACCACTTCAAGTTTGTCGGCCTTACTGTCGGCAAATGACAAATAAAGGATGTGGCACTTCGAAATTTCATCAATCGATTTCACTCCTACTGTTGTAATTGACTGCGCGCCAACAGTTTTACCGTTAGTTACCGTCTTAATCTGATTCAAGACCTCGTTTTGATTGACAACACATATTATAAAGTCGCCTGTTTTTTCGCTTGCGGGCCACTCAATGTGCTTTGTGAAATTATATATGAACAAAGCCTTGTATTTGGCATCCTGAGCATTGCAGACACTTATGCTAACGATTGCAATAATTAAAATCAATATACGTTTCATACCTCTAATTCTCATAAATTCCTCATAAAAGAAACTGCATAAAAGTACTAAAAAAGGTTACATACCAACAGATACGCACACTTTTTTTTACAAAAATGGCATTTTTTGGAATAAATACCCTGATTTTTTATTCGAATTAATTAATTCACTTACAGAGATTGTTGGTTATAAGGCTTTTTTTTGGTCAAAAACACGAAGTGTTTTGAAATGAAATTTACTTTTGTGTCAGTGAAAAAAAACAGTCGATTATGAATAAAACTGTTAGTAAATTTATTGAAACACTGCCTTGTATACTAATATCGGCATTTCTTTTGGTAATTCCTTGCATTTGGGCGAACAAGTCAATGATGGACGCTTCGCTATTACCTCGTCAGTTGGCTCTTTCAATTCTTCTTGTTGTACTGCTGATCTTCTGTGCGTATTATGTCATACGGGGCGGACGGTTCAGTTTCGACAAGACCGAAAAGGTTATTTTTGGCGGCATTGCCTTATTTATGCTTATGCATATCATTTCGTGTGTCTATGCCATAAACGGCTACGAGGCTATATTTCACATATCGAAAGAATACATGTTCTGCCTATGGTTCTTTTTCATATACCATCTGTTGAAGACACAGCCTGGCGCCCGTGATTTCCTTATTAAGACCATTACTGCGTCAAGCGCAATATTCATTGGATTCGCCATTGCGCAACTTACAAAGGCTGACTTCAGCAAATATCTTGCCGCAACCGACCACAGGTCATATTATCTAAATCAGATAATGGAGACCGTATACTCAACCTGTTCGAACAAGAACCTGTTTGCGTCATTATTATTCTTAACACTGCCTCTGGCAATCTACAACATTGCCAACTTCAAGAGGCACGATGTTTTTTCGGCAATATGGTGCTGCGTGGGGTCAATTGTGGCCATCATCAACCTGGCTTTAGTGGTTCTTTTGCTATCGCGCACCGTTTTTGCCGCAATAGCCATATCATGCATAGCCGCATATATTATATTGTGCATCTTCTACTTCCGCATTAAACCCAAAAATACAGGAGAACCGACAAGCAAACGCCAAAAACTAATTCTGATCGCAATTCCGGCCGTATTGCTTGCAATCAGTGTCACTACCGCCACCATGACCGAGACGCAAATTGAGAAAACCATTAAAGAACGCATCAGCCTTACCATAAATCCCGAGAAATATGGTTACAAAGACAACGAGCATGGTGAATCGTCGGTGGCCATGCGCAAGATCATATGGGGAAAGACATTTGAAATGATAAAGGAACATCCAATCATAGGATCGGGCCCTGGACAATGGCATATTGTCATTCCAAAGTTCGGCGTCGATGAGTTTGGCGAAATACTACGTATGGGCTCCATGACCTTTCAACGCCCCCACAACGACTTTCTTTGGATAACAGCCGAAATCGGAATTGTCGGGCTGATTGGATATCTGGTGTTCTTCATAGGAATTATCGCCGTAGGAATATCAAACATAAGTCGCAAACAAGACAAAAGCGTAGTCGCGTTCAACATTCTGGCAACATCGGCTTTTATTGGCTGGATACTGATATCGCTGGTTGATTTTCCGCACGAGCGCATTGAGCACAACATCTTCATGCTGTCAATCTGCGCCATTGTTCTGTCCGATCACCTTAAACAGGAGAAAGAGACAAATGAGGCAAGCAGAGGAAAATCTTTGTCGTATGTGCTTCTAGCCTTGTGCTCGATCATTGCCGTGGGTGGACTCACTCAAACGCTGAATTTCTATAACGGCGAAAAAAACGCGAGTCAAATACACACCGCTTACTATAATCAAAATTGGAAAAAAGTGTTGCTCCTTACCCGCAAGGCCGAGACGATGACATACACAATAAACAATTTCAGCGCACCGATTCTCTACTACAAAGGCATGGCAATGTCAATGACAGGTAATGACAAGGATGCCGTGTCCGAATTTAAAAAGGCCCTGGAGTACGCTCCATACCATATTATCACACTAAACGCTTGCGGCACATCGTACATGAAACTCGAGCAGTATGATGAGGCCACCGAAATGTACGAGAGGACAATCAGCATATCGCCGCACAACAACAACGCTCTGTACGACCTTGCTGTATTGCACTACAACAAAAAAGAGGCTAAAGAGGCTTTCGAATATATATCAAAAGTTCCTATTGATTTGAAAGAGAAACCAAACGGGTTTGAAAAGGCTTATTTATCAATATGCCGTAGAGCGGTGCTCGCAGACAAGGATAAATACAACAGCGACAAATTGGACATCTGGCTGAAAGATGACAATAGAATTTTCACAACTATTAAAAGAATGCAGACTGAAAACATCAGTCTCGAACAGATATTGATTGAGGAAATAGGCAGTAATGATTAGCCTAGCGTGTGCTCGAGAAAAATCTTTATTCCTATGCCTATCAATACAATACCTCCTACAAGTTCGAATTTGAACTTGCAGATGCGCTTAAAATATGCACCAAGATAAAAACCTGCAATAGTCAAAACAAACGACACTGCAGCTATAATGAGCACCGGCAGCAGCAAGGCGTTTTGCATAATGCCCAAATTGACACCAACCACAAGAGCATCGACGCTAGTGGCCACCGCAAGTTCAATAAGCGTTCGCACCCGTGTGACATCAAGCGCCTTACTCTCTCCTTCCGACAATGCTCCACGAATCATGCCACCACCTATGAACACCAGCAAGCCTAATGCCACCCAATGATCGAAAGCCTCAATCAGACTTGCCATTCCACCTCCCGTAAGCCAACCCACAACCGGCATCAATCCTTGAAAACCTCCGAAAAAAATCGCCATCAGAAGCACGGTTTTGAACTGCGGTTTATCAACAGCAACACCTGTCGCCACCGAAACAGAAAAACAATCCATTGCAAGCGCCACCGCAATAACAAGAATATCGAAAATGCTCATGTATAAAATATTTGCCGCAAATATATGGCTTTAGCAAAGAATGATTTCACACGAACAGAAGAAAAACCGATGCTTTATTCCAAAAGACCACAAAAAAAACGCAACAATCTAAAATTCAACAACATAACCAATAAAAACCCCACAAAAACCAGAACTCCCTGCTAACTGGCAGCTGAATTATTTTTTAAAATGTTTATTTTTAGAACTCTACATAAATAATCCAGAACAAACCTATAACTTTGCGGTCCTAAAAATTAAGTTTATGCAATTCAATTCTGCGAACAAAAACAACCGGAACAATAGTCGCCCGGGATTCCGTCAAAATTCATCAGATTCAAGGTCTTACTCCAAGAAACCTAATTTCAGGCAGGGGAAACCCTTCGGCTCCGACGACAACAACGACGATCAACCTCGCCGTAATAGCAACAACAGCGGTGAGAAACGAGGATACAACCGGTATGGCAAAAACGAGAACGGCAACAGCCGCTTCGATTCCGGCAAAAGTTTTAAATCAGGAAGCCGCAGCACATCGCAGAGACACGCCAGTGATAACAATGAGCAAAGCTCAAGGAAAGACGGATTCAGAAGTAAGTTTCAAAAAAAATCTGAAACCGGATATCAAAAAAGGAATTACTCGCGCAGCCACGAATCGGATGACTACAACAAATCGTATTTCAAAGATGACGACGGCGTACGTCTCAACCGCTATATTGCCAACGCAGGCGTGTGCAGCCGCCGCGATGCGGAGCAATACATTACCGCAGGAGTGATAACCATCAATGGTAAAATTGTAACCGAACTGGCCACAAAAGTTCACTATGGCGATGTTGTAAAATTCAACAACGCTCCTCTGATGCCAGAACGCAAAACATACATATTGCTCAACAAACCAAAAGATTATGTAACCACCACCGATGATCCTCATGCTGAGAAAACCGTGATGGATCTAATTGGTGACGCAGGCAAGAACCGTGTTTATCCTGTCGGCCGCCTCGACCGCGCCACCACAGGGCTGCTCCTTCTGACTAACGACGGCGATCTTGCCGAGCATCTATGCCATCCCCGCTACAACAAGCAGAAAATATATCAGGTAACCCTCGACCGCAAGATGTCGCCCGAAGATATTGAAAAGATGTTATCGGGTATCGAACTTGAAGACGGCATGGCCAATGCCGATGAAATAGAATACTGCAATCCTGACGACAAAAGCGAAGTTGGTGTGGTTATTCATTCAGGCCGGAATCGTATTGTGCGCCGCATGTTCGAAGCTCTCAAATACAAAGTGAAAAAACTTGACCGTGTGTACTATGCCGGATTGACAAAGAAAAATCTGCCTCGCGGAAAATGGCGTTTCCTGAACGACAAAGAAATTGCAATGCTGAAACGCGGGACATACAAATAGACGTCGCTCCACAAACGTATAACACACCTACTCATAGCACTATACTGAGATACGCCGACCGTTTGCTGGCATTAATGGATAATCTGATTTAACCAGATCAAGAATGCCATTGTTTACGACAGTCACAAAACCAAGTGTCATCGGCATATCATTATCGGCAAAAAAAATCAACAAAAGCAGTGATTTATACATAGAAATATTATCTTTGTAGTATTAACCGACATAATATAGTAGCAATAAAAATGAGTGCGACGACACAATTACTATCATACGAAGGTTCGATAACATTCGATAAGATTGAGCAGATTCTGACTCTTTTCTCTCAACGGATGCCTGAAACGAATTGCCCTGTATGTAAAATCAGAATGTTCTCGATAATGGTTGAATGCCTTGAAAACGCCTACAGGCACAACTTCAACACACCTGAGCAAAACCCGCAAATAAGCTTGGAGCTTACCCAGGAAAACAATCATTACAAACTGACAATAGGCAATCGCGCCAGCAACAATGATTTGGAAAAACTCACCAACAACATTGATCAATTCAACAAACTATCGCTGGCCGATATTAAAGCTCTCTACAACGAGACCATCCACGCGGGACATATTACCGAGAAAGGTGGTGCAGGTTTGGGGTTATTGAAAATATTGAGGTGCTCAAGAGAACCTATAATCTACACCATTACAGCCATTGACAAAGAGAGTTCGTTCGTAAATTTAAGTATCAGCATTACCGATCCCGAAAAACAATAACAATATGAAAGTCATCAAAATAAAAGAGACAAGCAGTTCACCTTCAGTCGTTTTCGATTTTGACAACAACATTTTTGAGATCAATGGCTGCTCACGGCCAGAAGACGTAGTAGCCTTCTACGGGCAATTGGTTGACTGGCTGGCCGATGTCAAAAGCAACATAACTAACGAGTTGAAAGAAAAAACCGCAAAGAATCCGATGGTTTTCAAACTGCGCTATGACTACTTTAACTCGTCATCGGCAAAATACATTCTCGACATGGTAATACTCATCGACAATCTGTTCAAAAACGGACTGAACGTGAGAATTGAATGGCTATACAAGAAAGAAGACGAAGATATGCTGGAAACTGGTCAGGAATTTACCGACCTCATCAAATGCCCAATCGACTTCATCGCCATCTAGCAAAGAAGCCGTACAAATGGCTATCATAAAGAATTTCAACGGATATACACCTCAAATAGGCGACAATTGCTTTATTGCCGAAAACGCCACAATTATCGGAGATGTTAAGATTGGCGATAACTGCAGCATCTGGTATGGCTGCGTGCTTCGCGGCGATGCGGGCGCAATTACCATCGGCAACAACACCAACGTGCAAGACGGTGTTGTTATCCACAGCTCCGAAGGCATTTCAACAACCAACATAGGAAACAATGTAACCATCGGGCATAACGCCATTGTACACGGCGCCACAATAAAAGACAACGTGCTTGTCGGGATGGGTTCCACAGTTCTGGACAACGCCGTAGTTGAATCGAACACCATTGTTGCCGCCAACGCTCTTGTTTTGAGCGGCCGCACTCTTGAATCAGGATTCATCTACGCCGGCATACCTGCCGCAAAAGTTAAAAAACTGAAAAACAGTGAAATGATTGATCAATCGGCGAAGAATTACCTTGAACTGAAAGACAAATATTTAGAGAGTAAAGAGTAAGGTGTAAAGAGTAAGGTGTAAAGAGTAAGGTGTAAAGTGTAAAGTGTAAAGTGTAAAGTGTAAAGTGTACGGTTTAGGGAATGTTCACACTTATGACTTATGACTTATGACTTATGA
>JAGCFC010000209.1 GCA_017650325.1 Salinivirgaceae bacterium
ACCGACAAGCAGACCAACGAAGACCCTATCAATCTGCAACTTGCCGATATGTTTGGCAATCCGCCGCGCACCATAATGAACGACAAAACCATCGACGAGCAATACGCCGATTTGAAATACGACACCGCAAAAGTGGCCGATTATCTGGAGCAAGTGCTTCAGCTTGAGTCGGTTGCGTGCAAAGACTGGCTCACCAACAAGGTTGACCGTTCGGTGGGTGGCAAGGTGGCTATGCAGCAATGCGCCGGCCCGCTTCACTTGCCGTTGAACGACTGCGGCGTGGTTGCGCTCGACTATCAGGGACACTACGGCGTTGCCACATCGGTTGGTCACGCACCGCTCTGCGCAATGATTAATCCTGCCAAAGGCTCACGTATGGCTGTGGCAGAAGCACTTACAAACATTGTTTGGGCACCGATTCAAGATAAGATTAAGGGTATCTCGTTGAGCGCCAACTGGATGTGGCCTTGCTTCAATCCTGGCGAAGACGCCCGTCTTTACAAGGCTGTCGAGGCTTTGAGCCAATTCTGCATTAAACTGGGAATCAACGTCCCGACAGGAAAAGACTCGCTCTCAATGACGCAGAAATATCCGAACGGCGACAAGGTTCTGTCGCCTGGAACCGTGATTGTGTCGGCCATTGGCGAAACCACCGACATCCGCAAGGCTGTGTCGCCCGTGCTGCACAACGTGAAGTCGCAACTGCTCTACATCGATTTGTCGAAAGACACTCTCAAACTTGGCGGTTCGGCTTTCGCACAGATAATCAACGGTGTGGGTGCTGATTGCCCTGACGTTACTGATACTGAATATTTTGTAAAGGCATTCAACGCAGTTCAGGATTTGATTGACGGCAGCCTGGTGATTGCCGGACACGACGTTTCGGCTGGTGGTCTGGTTACCACGCTGCTCGAAATGGCATTCTCGAACGACGAGACTGGTCTGAAAATCAACCTTAAGCCTTTCGGCGAAAGCGACCCTGTGAAACTGCTGTTTGCTGAAAATCCTGCATTGGTTCTTCAGGTTGCCGACAACGGCAAGGCCGCAGAGGCTCTGAACAAAGCTGGAATCGAATTCATCACCATCGGCACGCTTGGCGCTGCTGGCAAGCTGGACATCGAGACATCGGCAAATAATTATTCGTTCGACATTAAGAAGCTGCGCGACACCTGGTTCCGCACTTCGTATCTGCTCGACTGCGACCAAACTCAAAACGGCCTGGCACTCGAGCGCTTCAACAACTACAAGAACCACGCCCACAAGTTCGATTTCAAGAACTTCGACGGCTCGGCCAAATCGCTCGGCATCGACCTTAAACGTCGTGCAAAAAGCGGCGTGAAGGCGGCCATCATCCGCGAGAAAGGCAATCAGTGCGACCGCGAGGTAGCCTATATGCTCTACACCGCCGGCTTCGACGTGAAAGACGTGCATATGACTGACCTTGTGAGCGGCCGCGAGACGCTTGAGGATGTGAATATGATAATTTTTGTTGGCGGATTCTCGAATTCCGACGTTCTTGGTTCGGCAAAAGGCTGGGCTGGCGCGTTCCTTTACAGCGAGAAGGCCAAACGCGCTCTCTACAACTTCTACGCCCGTCCCGACACCTTGAGTATGGGTATCTGCAACGGCTGCCAGGTAATGGTTGAGCTCGGTTTGATTAACCCTGACCACGCTGAAAAACCGCGTATGCTGCACAACAAATCGCACAAGTTCGAATCGGGCTTTGTTGATGTTGTCATTGAGCCGAACAACAGCGTATTCTTCAAGAATATGGCAGGAATGAGACTTGGTGTCTGGGTGGCTCACGGCGAAGGTCAGTTCGGCTTCCCATACGGCGAGAATAAATACAATATTCCGGTTAAATACGCTTACGGCACTTACCCTGCCAACCCCAACGGCTCGGCGTTCAACGCTGCCGGCATCTGTTCAGATAACGGCCGCCACGTGGCAATGATGCCGCACCCTGAGCGCGCCCTGTTCCCGTGGCAATGGCCGCACTACCCCGAGGGCCGCAGACAAGACGATTTGTCGCCGTGGGTTGTGGCTCTGCGCAATGCGTTTGAGTGGGTGAAGGCCAATAAAAAAGGGTAATTAAAGACAACAGACATCAGTCTACAGACAACAGACTATTTTTTGCATAGCATCGAAAAAAATCCCGTTCGAGTTTCGGACGGGATTTTTTATTTATGGTCGAAGCCGAAGTTTGAGTGTTTTATTTTCCAACCGCAAATTGGCTCTGAGCAATGTTCTGCGGCAAAGATATGACGGACGTCATATTTTTACATGTTGCTAGTTGGCGATTATTGGTTTGCGATTCAGCAAAAAGCATGATGCATAATCGCATATAAAACAAAACAAAATGATGCGAGCTTCCGTTTAAAGACACATAAAGAAAAGATAGATAGTTTTTTTCATAAGGTTTGAGTTAGTTAATGGTGAAAAAATCTTCGGTCGATCGGCCGAAGATTTTTTTTGTGCTGCGTAGGCGAAAAAACAGGTGGTAATCATTAATTTTTATGATTCTACTTATAAAATTACATGTTTACAAACATGCACTTTTTTATAACCTATTTTTTTCATCATCGTTAAAGCACATGAAAGAGATCAGAATAGTTTTTTTCATAAGGTTTGAGTTAGTTAGTACAGAAGAGCCTCGGTTAACGCCGGGGCTCTTTGGTTTTATCAAGGAGCGTCTTGTCCTCTTCGAGACTACTATTATGGAGGGCAAAAAAGTTGCTGTAACGCTTTTTTTCTGCTTAACAGTGGTATTTCACGAACAAATTTTTAAATTTGTTTGTCATTTAAAATTTATTGAGATGGATGATTTTGTGAAGAAAGATTCAGATTCGGTGTTTTCAAAGGTTGTGAAAGCAGGTAAGCGTACATATTTTTTCGATGTGAAAACAACCCGCCAGAGTGAGCATTACATAACAATAACGGAAAGCAAGAAGATTTTTGAGGATAATGGCGGAACGCGTTTCGAGAAGCATAAAATTTTCTTGTATAAAGAAGATTTTGAGAAGTTTATGGATTGTTTCAATGAGGCTCTGCAGTACATAAAGGACAATGCCAGCGAGGCTGATGTGGTTGACAAAAGTTCAAGTGAGAACTTTGACAAATTCACCGATGTACAGTTTGAGGATCTTGAAAAATAGGTAAGATGGGCGGACGTTCAAGTCCGTTCATGTTTTTGTATCATTTGCAGGTAAAACGCTTTGCGGGTTTATCTGCTTTTTTATTATACGATCTCACTCAATTGATGATTGGCCGTCGCTGTCATCTTCAGACGGGTCGTTTAATTCGTCAATGTCAACCTCATCGTTGTCCGATGAAATATCATCCATCTTGCCAGCCACAAAATCATCGATTTCGCTGAAAGATAACATTTTGACGTTAGTTATCAGAAAGTCGGATTTTATAAAATTACCATACAAGTTGCACTCTTCAACCGCACTGAGTAGTGTCTGATGGCAAGGAACATCTAATGGTATCAGTACGGTCAGAGCGGCATATTTCCCCTGGAATTGAATGTCTTCGATGTCGGAGCGGTTGTTTTTTAGAGCTGTTTCAAACTCCGACTGTATGATATGCTGCTGGTATGGGGCAAATTCGTCGATATTGTTGCCGATGAGTGCCACAAAATATCGCAGCAGTTTGCCTTTTCCGCCCAATCCTGTCGACACAAATACTTGCCGCTCGTTGAGTAGATTCCCCTCTATAAGCATTTTGCTTTCCTGAAGAGCCATCAGAGCCCAAGCATGCAATTTGTTCGATTTGTCTTTGGCGTATTCCTCAAGAATCCGGTATGCTTTCGGATCATCGATAGAGGCAAGCTGTATCATGCGGTCACGTAGTTGCTCATCATCGAGGTCGGTGTTTGACAAATCGCAAATGTCGTTAAGTTCGACTTCATCGCTTTTGAATCGAACTTTTTTAGACCTCTTGAAATATTCCATCTGCAACTTGATGTCAATCGGTTCGTCGATGACATTAAAGTTGTCAGTTATCAGATTTGAGAGTTGCTGTAATTTATCAAACAATTCGTTACTCATCTATCGATATTTTAGCATACAAATTTGCATAAAAAAGTTATCGGTCCGTAACCCTATTTATAAGGTGCCGATTTTTTTACGTGAGGTGATTCCGCGTACTGGAGAAGACATTTTTGCGCGGTCATTTCGTTTACCGTAATGTTGTTAATGATAATCAGCAATTTAGTCGGACGACTTATTTTGCAACCAAGTTGCATTGGATGCGCCATATTTTTGTTTCCGAAAGAATTAAAAAAATAAAGTCATGGAAACTGAAAACATTAATGAAATGATGCAACACCACGAGCACGGCGAACACGGGCATCACCACCATCACGAAAGTGAGCACGAACATCACCACCACCATCATCATCACGACGAGGACGGCGGGCACGAACATCATCACCACCATCACGAACACGGGCACCACCATCATCACCATAGCCATGAGTTGACATCGCTCAACAAGGCGTTCATTGTGGGCATAATGCTCAATGTGCTGTTTGTGGTGGCCGAAGCCATTGCCGGCTGGGTTAGCAACTCGATGGGCCTGCTGGCCGATGCGGGGCACAATCTGAGCGACGTGGCAAGTCTGCTGCTGGCTCTCGTCGCCTTCCGGATGGCCAAACGCAGTGCGTCGCGCCGCTACACTTACGGCTACAAGAAAAGCACCGTTCTGGTGTCGCTGCTTAACGCGATAATTCTGATGGTAGCCGTGGTATTCATTGTGTATGAGAGTGTTGACCAACTGCTCAACCCCGAACCTGTTGGTGGCAAGATAATTGTTATCACAGCGGCTATCGGTGTGGTTATCAATGGATTGACGGCTTATCTGTTTATCGACAAGAAAGACAAGGACCTGAATGTGAAGGGCGCCTATCTGCACATGGCTGCCGATGCGCTGGTATCGGTTGGCGTGGTCATCTCGGGCGTGGTGATTTATTTCACCGGCTGGTACTTTATCGATGCCATCATCGGCCTGACGGTGGCAGTCATCATCATCATCTCGACTTGGGATTTGCTTAAAGACAGTCTGCGCCTGGCTTTGGACGGCGTTCCGGCATCAATCGACACACTGCGGCTCACAACCGACATCTGCAAGATTGACGGCGTTGAAGAGATTCACCACCTGCACGTGTGGGCCATCAGCACCACCGAAACGGCCGCCACAGCGCACGTGGTAACAAGCAATATGCCTGAAATGCAGCGCATTAAAGTCGAAATCAAGCACACAATGGCTGATTTTGGCATTGGCCACGCCACGCTAGAGTTCGAAGAACACGGCTGCGAGTGCGGCGAGCACGACCATTGCTGACGGTGTGGAGATGTGGTGTGCCGCGTCTCTGCAAATCTGCTAACAACAAAAAAGCCTGCACCCAAACAACGGATGCAGGTCTTTGTGTTTTTCTATGCGGTTTATGGTAAATGACTGATTATTTCCGGCGTATAGGGCGTATGCTAAACCCTCTTTGACGATACTCATCATATCCTTTCACATCCAAATAACAACGTGGTCCTGTATAGTAATCATCGAAGGCGAAATTATATGCTTGGTGCGGGTTACCGCGTAGTGAAGCCGACCAGTATCTTCCTGAACAGCCAGAGTTCAAAGCGCCTTTCACTCTCTCTCGCCAACCTGCAAAAGGAATAAAGATATGAGGGTCGGAAAGAGTGTAAGATTCTGACGGAGTATCGATAAGTTTATTGGTTTCGCCTCGAGCTCCCTTGTCGCTGTCTGATTTTGCCTTGAATACTATGATACCTTTATTACCGTAATAATCGTGCGTGTATACCAAATAGCATTGGTTAACGAGTTCCGCCCAATCATCGACAGTTGGAGTTGAATATTCCGTCCCCCAAACAGCTGTAGCGGCATCATCTTCGGGCTGAAGTGTTGTTAATGAATCCACAAAGCCATCTTTGCCATATTTTGCTTTATGACAGTATTTTGTGAGTTTAAGAGAATCAAGCCATTCCACATCGCTATAAATCCAATATTTATAGTTGCTGCTACCATACATTTCTTTGGTTTCAGTTTCGCCCCATGCGTAATAATCGCCATAGTCCCATGGTCTGTAGGCGCCCAAGTTGCATGTGGCCCAAAGATTGCCACTTTCGAGGCCCAAATCAACAGTGGTTATCGTTTTCTTCTTGAATGTGGCAGTAATGGTAGTATCTTTCTCAACAATCAAGTATGATCCAGAATTGACATTACCATCGCACCATTGGTCAAAATAATATCCGTCGTTTGGGATAGCATTAAAAAAGAGATATTTTCCTATCTCGTATTCTCCACTCTCTCCTTCAATAGTTCCGCCTTCTGTGGCAACAAATTGGACGTTATATTTTGGTATCGACTCTTCTTTTTCTTTGCATTCCTCAAAAACAATTGAAATCAACGCAACACTAATTGTTGCCCACAAAATCTTTCTCATAATCAATATTTTTTGTCAGACAAAAATATCATTTAATTCTAATGATTCCGAAAAACTTCTTTCAAAATTAAAAATCAATATGGTGGTTACGTGGGTGGAAATTTCCTAAGGGCGTTATCGAAAAAAAGAATCCTCTATTGCTTTTGTGTTTCTACATTTTTTTGATAGACACCTATTTGCTTACAAATTCCAAAAAAAATCTGTTAGCCTATAACATACTATCAAAAAATATCCTACCTTTAAAAGACGCTTAAATGCGGAAAAAATATTATGGCAACACGGCTGTCTTTTAAATGTCAAATTGGTGGTATTTAATTGGTTATGCCGAACTTGATTATTAAATTGATGATATGGGAGCTTTAAAATCATTGGTTGCAGCGTGCCTTTTGCTGGCAGCAAACCCGATATTTGCGCAAGACACCATTCCTAATCAGACTGACACGGCTCATGCGACTACAGCCGTCGCACCAGCGGAAAAAGGCTTCGACGCTGGCGAAGTCATAATGCACCACATCAAAGACTCGCACTCGTGGCACTTCTACGACCGTTCGGCACCCGACGGCAGCGAGTCGGCAGTGGCCATTCCGCTACCTATTATATTATATACCGACGGACATCTGGATATTTTTATGTCGTCGGCGTTTGACGAGGGTAAGAAAACCGTTGTACGTGGCGGAGGCAGCCGCGAGTATATTCTGCATCACGACAAAATCTATCTTGCCGAAAACGGACAACTCAAGCACGACGAGCACGGCGCAGTGCTGAATGAAGCACCGCTCGACCTGTCGATAACCAAAAATGTGGCATCGCTTATGTTGTCGGCCATTCTGCTGCTGTGGATTTTCATTGCCACGGCCAACGGCTACAAAAAAATGGGTCAGGTGCCTACGGGTCTGCGCGGATTCACCGAACCGCTCATTCTGTTTGTGAAAGACGAAATTGCCGTTCCGAACCTTGGCGAGGAGCACTATCGCAAATATCTGCCCTATCTGCTCACCCTTTTCTTCTTCATTTGGGTGAACAATATGCTGGGACTTTTGCCAATGGGCGCCAACCTGACAGGCAACATTGCTGTGACGCTGCTTTTGGCCGTGTTTACGTTCATCATCACCAACTTTTCGGGCTCGAAGCACTATTGGAAAGAGATTGTGCGAATGCCTGGCGTGCCAATCGCTATTCAGCCCATAATGACTGTTATTGAGTTTATTGGCCTGCTCACAAAGCCCTTCTCGCTTATGATTCGATTGTTCGCCAACATCACGGCAGGACACATCATTGTATTGAGTTTCATTTCACTGATATTCATATTCAAATCGGTGCTGATATCGCCCGTTTCCATTGTGTTTGTGTTGTTTATGGACGTTCTTGAGTTGCTGGTTGCGGCACTTCAAGCCTACATCTTCACAATGCTGACGGCAATGTACATTGGTATGGCAGTAAAAGGCGGGGAGGAATAAGAATTTAGGAATTAGGAGATAGGATTTAGGAGTTAGAAATTGAAAATGTAGGGACGTCATATTATGGCGTCCGCGATAAATAAAAGAAAATGAAAAGGATTCTGTTATCGGCGGTTTTGTTTTTTGTGGGTGCCACGCTTTGGGCGCAGGCATTCACGGGCGATTCCGTGCGTGACGCGAGAATTAAAGCCGAAATCCAAAACCTTACTGCCGACGCAACCATTACGATTGACGAACAGACATACCTTTCATTGTTGGACAACGAAATCGAGTTGGTTACCAAATATTTGCCAAAAAACAAGTTGACCGAAAATGTGGTTCAGCCAGAGTTCGGACAATTCGAAGTGATAACTTATCTGACACCAAATTGTGAATTGAGAGATCTTGTGGCAAAGGTTTCTGACTGCGAATGGGATGCAGTTGGAAAGTATGCGAAAGATTTGGAAGAGGCAGGCTGGAACTTCAAACCTGATATGGTGCTGTATGGCGAACATAAATCGGAACCCAATGTAAAGATGACGTTGGCTTATCGGAAAAAAATTCAGCAAATGACTATTTCCATTTTTAATTATGAAACAATGAGTGGATACACAAAAACGGTTTTTAAGGCTAACGGTGATATAGACTATTATAGAAGTGATAATATAAAGAGTTATTAATAAAGAACTTACGTTTAATTAAAAATTAAATTTTATGGAACCATTTTCAGTAGGTGCGGGTTTGGCAGTATTAGGTGCTGGTCTCGCAGTAATTGGTGCAGGTTTGGGTATCGGCCGTATCGGCGGTCAGGCAATGGACGCCATTGCCCGTCAGCCAGAGGC
>JAGCFC010000210.1 GCA_017650325.1 Salinivirgaceae bacterium
TATGGGCTGTTGGGCGCGTAAGGCGTTGTTTCTGTAAAGAATCCTGTCTCGCCCAAAGTGCCGTAAACCTCATCGGTCGAGATGTGGTGGAAACGGCAGCCCTCGTACTCTTTTTTGTATTTGAACGGCGCGTCCATCCAATATTTACGGGCAACATCGAGCAATGTGAATGTGCCGTTGATGTTCGTTTTGATGAACACCTCGGGGCCATTAATCGAGTTATCGACGTGCGACTCTGCCGCAAAGTGAATCACACCGCGAATATCATACTGACGGAACAGATATTCAACCAGTTCGCGGTTGCAGATGTCGCCTTGCACAAACGTATATCGGTCGCTGTCCTCAACTTCCGACAAGTTTGCCAGATTGCCGGCATAGGTCAGTTTATCAAGGTTAATAATATGATATTCAGAATGTTTCTCAATGAAATATGGAACAAAATTGGAACCGATAAATCCGGCTCCGCCTGTCACTAATATTGACTCACTCATATAATTTATCTGTATAGTTAAACAAATCTGCGTTTTTCAAGTTCGATGCCGCAATATCCTTTTCCGAAAGATTAAGTTCGAAATCGACCTTCGGCCATTTAATGTTCAGGTCAGGGTCGTCGAAGCGGATACCGCGTTCGCTTGCCTTATTGTAGTAATTATCACATTTATAGACAAATGTGGCGCGATTACTCAAAACCAGAAATCCGTGTGCAAATCCGCGCGGAATAAAGAACTGCCGCTTGTTCTCAGCACTCAACACAACTCCTACATACTTGCCGAATGTTGGCGAACCTTTGCGAATATCGACAGCCACATCGAACACCTCACCTTCCGTCACTCGCACAAGTTTCGATTGCGAGTATGGGTGCATCTGATAGTGCAAGCCGCGCAACACTCCACCGGTTGACGATGACTCATTGTCTTGAATAAATCGCGTATTGCACACATTTTCAATAAATTGATTCTCCCGAAAAGTCTCACAGAAATATCCTCGATGGTCGCCGAAAATCTGCGGTTCAAGAATAACAACTTCCGGTATTTCAGTCTTTATAAAGTTCATTATATCTTATTGTTAACCAACTTCATCAGGTATTGGCCATAATCATTTTTCATCAGTGGCTTTGCCAACTCTGCCAACTGCTCCTTGCTAATAAAACCACGCTTGTAAGCAATTTCTTCGGGGCAGCTAACCATCAGACCTGTACGTTTTTGCAGAGTCTCAACAAAGTTGCTTGCCTCAATCAGGCTGCTGTAGGTGCCGGTATCGAGCCAGGCGAAACCGCGGCCCATAATCTCAACCTGAAGGTCGCCTTTTGCCAGATACTCTTGATTTACAGTGGTAATCTCGAGCTCGCCGCGTGCCGACGGTTTGATGTGTTTGGCAATTTCAACCACGCTGTTCGGGTAGAAATAAAGTCCCACAACGGCGTAATTCGATTTTGGTTCTTTCGGTTTCTCCTCGATTGAAATAACCTTGCCAGTGCTGTCGAACTCTGCCACACCGTAGCGTTCCGGGTCGTTCACATAGTAGCCGAAAACCGTTGCCTTGCCTTGCTGTTCAACGTTTTTGCGAGCGTCGGCAAGATGATTCGGCAGACCGTGGCCATAGAATATGTTATCGCCCAAAACAAGGCAGACAGAATCGTTGCCAATGAATTTCTCGCCAATGATGAACGCTTGCGCCAGTCCGTCGGGCGAAGGCTGCTCAGCATACTCAAGATTGATGCCCCACTCTTTGCCGCTACCAAGCAGACGCTTGAATCCAGGCAAATCGTACGGTGTCGAAATAACCAGAATATCCTTGATTCCGGCCAACATAAGCACCGTCAACGGATAGTAAATCATAGGTTTATCATAGATTGGCAACAATTGTTTCGATACGCCTTTTGTTATCGGAAACAACCGCGTTCCGCTACCGCCAGCAAGAATTATACCTTTCATCGTTCTATGTTTTAATTATCGTTTACGTTTCAACAAATCAGGATGGAAATCGCCGACCAAACCAACTGGCGTTGCATTGCGAATTTTATGCGCAATCTCAATCGACGGCAAAGTATCGTCAAGACCAAAACCTTTGCCTGCCAATATGTTACGATAAGTTTCGGTATGCAGTTCAGTGAATCCTGTGCTGAACTCAAATTCCTCACCATCAATCAGAATGGTGCGGAAAGTGCGTTTTCCTTCTGCCTTAACCTCGTCGGGAATGTCGTTGTAATCGATGCTCAAGAACCAGCGGACACGAGCATTACGTAAACGCAGGAATCCAGCCGAATGATAGGCGTCGTTTTCGTGGACAATGCACTCCTGCACCGGACCGAAAATCCACGTAAGCATATCGAAGAAGTGAATGCCAATGTTAGTAGCCACGCCGCCCGACTTGCTAACATCGCCCTTCCACGAGTAATGATACCATTTGCCGCGACTTGTAAAATAGCGCAAATCAATATCGTACACCTTGTTTGGGTCACCCGCATCAACCTTGCGCTTCAGCTCCACAATCGACTGATGAAGTCTCAACTGCAATATGTTATACACTTTTTTGCCAGTCTCTTTCTCGTAATCCTTCAAGGCTTCAACATTCCACGGGTTAAGCACAAGCGGCTTCTCGCAGATGGCATCAGCACCTTGACGCAGAGCAAAACGAATGTGAGAATCGTGCAAATAATTTGGTGTACAAATACTTACATAATCGATTGGTGTTCCTTCGCGTTTCAACTTGTAAATGTGGCGGTCGAAGCGTTCAAATTCAGTAAAGAAGTCGGCTTCAGGAAAATAACTATCCATAATGCCGACACTGTCGAACTTATCGAGTGCAGCAACCAATTGGTTGCCCGTGTCTTTTATAGCTTTCAAATGCCTTACGGCGATGTATCCTGCCGCACCTATCAGTGCAAAATTCTTCATTCGTTCAAGGTTTTTACCAATTGGCAAATTTATTGATTATGGCAATTTGTACAATGATTAGGGGAATATTTAGATTTCATTGATGACCAAAATAAGAAATAATAGCTCTTTTATATGAATCAAACTTTCGTAAATCGCCAAGGTTTAGGGTCTTGCTTGCCATCTTCTCCTTTGAGATTCAAACGCGTATTTGTTATGGTATCTTTGACAATAGATGGCTCATCAATCCATTTGATTACAAAGCCTGTTCCCGCGAACGTGTTATACCCAAATATATCTTCCCACAGATAAGTAGGATTAGCTATTGTCTTCCCATTTTTCTTGTATCTATATTTTCTAACCAAAAAAGATGCGCGATATTCTTCTTTTTCATTTTCAAAAGTAACATCTACACCGAATGTGTGTGGAAACAGAGAGCCAGTGTTCGGGAAATACGGAACTTTATCCTTTCCGTTCCTATGAATCATTTTTTTATCTGTCATCCAATTTGGTTCTTTTTCTCGTTCACCGTGAAGATAGAATTCAATTTCGATGGGATATATTCGAGTTTCACCATTAACAAGAAAATAGCCTCCATATAATGCCACATTGGCGATTTCTCTGAATTTGTCAAGAATTGTGGATTCAGTTGCTTCTCTAGCATTAAACTTTAACAAAACTTGCTCTAATGCTGTTGACATAACTATCTATAATACAATATTAAAAAATCACATCTCCGTAACATCTCCGTCAGTTAATTTGTAGCGTTTGCCACTTTCGGGGCAGACGGCAATGTTGTTGCTGTCGAATTTCAATTTGTGGCCGTACTCGCTCACCCAGCCGGTTTGCCGTGCGGGATTGCCAACCACAAGCGCATACGGCTTCACATCTTTGGTAACCACGGCTCCTGCGCCAATCAGGGCATACTGTCCAATGGTATGGCCGCAGACAATGGTGGCGTTTGCTCCAATCGATGCGCCGCGTTTCACCACCGTGGGGCGATATTGGTCTTTGCGGGCAATGGCGCTGCGCGGATTTATCACATTGGTAAACACCGCCGATGGGCCTAGAAACACATCGTCTTCACACGTCACGCCAGTGTAAACTGACACGTTGTTCTGCACCTTCACGTTGTTGCCCAACACCACTTGCGGCGACACAACCACGTTCTGCCCAATATTGCAGTCGCGGCCGATGGTGCAACCACTCATAATATGGCTGAAATGCCAAATCTTTGTACCACAACCAATTGTGCAGCCGTCATCGATTATTGCCGACTCGTGTGCGTAATAACCAGTATCGCTCATAGTTTTTGTGTAATGTGTAACGTATTTAGTATAAGGCCTTTACCCCTCTTCCTCTTATCTCTTACCTCTCACCCTTTTCCAAAGAAACTCCTGACGGCCAATGTTATCCGCTCAATCTGCTCGTCGTCGAGTTCGGTGTGCATTGGTAACGAAAGCACTTCGCCGCATATTGTTTCCGACACAGGAAAACTATCATTTTCAGTTACATACGGCTCGAATGCCTTTTGACGATGCAGCGGAATCGGATAGTAAACCATATTCGGGATGCCTTGCTCATCAAGGTGTTTTTTCAGTGCGTCACGCTGGCCGTTCTTCACTTTCAGCGTGTACTGATGGAAGATGTGCGTTGTGAACGCGGCTGTTACGGGTGTTTCAAGACCAGCGATGTCCGACAATGCCGCATTATACTTTTTGGCAGCCGCCAGACGTGCGCGGTTATACTCATCAAGGTGCGGCAGTTTCACACGCAGAATGGCCGCCTGAATGGTGTCGAGCCTCGAGTTGACGCCAATCATATCGTGATGGTAGCGCACCTTCATTCCGTGATTGGTCAGGCAGCGGATTTGTTCGGCAAGTTGGTCGTCGTTAGTGAAA
>JAGCFC010000211.1 GCA_017650325.1 Salinivirgaceae bacterium
ATTTGCCTCTGTCCCGAACAATTTCTTGAACGCGAAATCGGTGTAAAAGTTTACATAACGCTCGTGTGGATTGATATTTCCCATAGTCGTAAGGTTTTAAGTTATGCAAAGTTAGTGTTTCAGGTTCTTAATTGCAATATATGTTTTAAGTTATAAGTTTTTGAAGTATAGACGTAGCGCGCTACGTCTGTACAATATGTTTCATTATAAATCCTAAATCCTAAATTCTAATCCCGATAACGACTAACTATAAAACCCCTTTAGTCGAAGGCAACTCATACTTGTAAATATCCCGCTTCACGGCCATTTTGATTGACTTTGCCAGTGCCTTGAAAATGCCTTCAATCTTGTGGTGCTCGTTGTCGCCTTCGGCCTTGATATTCAGATTCATACGGGCCGCGTCGCTCAAACTTTTGAAGAAGTGCAGGAACATTTCGGTGGGCACGTCGCCAATCTTCTCGCGGTTGAATTTGGCGTCGTAAACCAGCCAGGGGCGGCCGCCGAAATCGAGTGCCACGCTGCACAGGCAGTCGTCCATTGGCAGGCAGAAGCCGTAACGCTCAATGCCGCGCTTGTCGCCCAGAGCCTTCAGAATGGCCTCGCCGAGCGCAATGGCTGTATCCTCGATAGTGTGGTGCTCATCGACGTTCAGGTCGCCCTTAACGCGAATGTCAAGGTCGCTGCCCGAGTGACGGCCAATCTGCTCAAGCATATGGTCGAAGAAGCCTAAACCTGTGGAAATGTTGCACTTACCCGTGCCGTCAAGGTTTATTTTGATATAAATGTCGGTCTCTTTGGTGGTGCGCTGCACGGTGGCCACGCGCTCGCCAGCAAACACAATCTCGCAAACCTCGTCCCAGTTCTTGCAGGCGCGGCAGTTGGGCAGTGTAACTTCCTCTGTGCCAAGATACAAGCCTTTGCAGCCAAGGTTCTGCGCCATTTGCATATCGGTGGGGCGGTCGCCAATCACATACGAGTTCTCAAGGTCGTAATCGCCTGACGTGTATTTAGTTAGCATAGCAATGCCAGGCTTGCGCGTTGGTTTGTTCTCTTCGGGCAGCGACGGGTCGATAAGTATGTCGTCGAACGTTACGCCCTCGTTTTCAAATGTTTGCAGCATTTTTGCCTGAACCTTGTCGAAGTTCTCCTGCGGATTCGACGGCGTGCCTAATCCGTCCTGATTTGAGACGATAACCAATTCAAAATCAAGGTTTTTGCGAATGAAATAGAGATTCCGCAAAACTCCAGGCAGAAACTCGAGTTGGTCGAGATTGTCAACCTGAAACGTTACGGGCGGCTCAACAATCAGCGTGCCGTCGCGGTCGATAAACAATGCTCTGCGTTTAGTCATATCGTTATGTATTAATAAGTTAGCGTTATTTATGTCTGTGCAAATCAGTGTAATCTGTGCACTCGGCGACAGCCGAGTCGGTGCGAGTTATTATTAACTGTTTTACAATGTTTTGCCAAATTCATTTAAAGCGTTAATCAAAGTGTCGTCTTCACCCGCTTTGCCCACCGTAATGCGCAGTCCGTTGGTGCAGAGCGCAACGTTGTGGCGGCTGCGGACAATGATTCCGCGGCTCACCAGGAAGCGGTAGATTGCGGGTGCGTCAGTAACCTTGGCCAGCACAAAATTGGCGTTGGTGGGGTAGGTGCATTCAACACATTTACAAGCGTTTAGCCTGCGAATCAGTTCGGCGCGGTTGGCAAGAATTTGCTTCACCATAGCGTTCTTTTCCGCCTCGCGGTCAAGTGCCTTAAACACAGTCTCTTGCGTGAGAATGTTAATGTTGTAGGGGTACTTTATTTTCAACAGCACGTCAATCACAGCCTTCTGCGCAAAGGCCATTCCGCAACGCAGCGCGGCCATTCCCCAGGCCTTGCTGAACGTTTGCAGCACAATCAGGTTGGGGTAGCGGTCAATCAGTTGCGTAAACGACTCTGTTTCAGCAAAATCGATATAAGCCTCGTCCACAACCACAATGCCGTTGAACTTCTCAAGAAGCTCAATAATGGCCTCGCGTTTCATCAGGTTGCCCGACGGGTTGTTGGGCGAGCAAACGAAAATCAGCTTTGTTTCGGGCTTTACGGCTGCCAGAATCTTGTCGGTTTGCAACTGAAAATCAGGTGTTAACAGCACTTCATCGACGGGCGTTTCGTTAATGGCCGCCTGCACCTTATACATTCCGTAGGTGGGTGGGTTAATGATTGCGCGGTCGATTGTCGGGCGGCAGAAAGCCCTGTAAAGCAAGTCGATAGGCTCGTCGCTGCCATTTCCGAAGAAGACCTGTTCGGGTTTCACGCCCTTTATTTTCGCCACTTTTATCCGCAACTGTGTCTGCCGCGGGTCGGGGTAGCGGTTGTAGCCCTCGCCAGCCAACGACCCGAGCGAGTTCTCGTTCGCATCGAGAAAGACGGCGGCTTCGCCCTCAAATTCGTCACGTGCGCAGGAATAAGGCTCCATTGCCAGCACGTTCGGGCGGACAATTTTATTTAAATCAAAACTTGACATAAGCAAATGTATTTATTTAGGTTTCAGGCATTAGGCATTAGGCACTAGGCATTAGTTAATTACGAATTTTGAATTACGAATTACGATTTTTAAACCTGTTAAACCTGTTAAACTTTAAACATTAAATCTGTGAAAATCTGTTCAATCTGTGTCATCTGTGTTCTAATATCAACCATTCACCGCCTTCAGCCTCACCGTCACCGCATTCTTGTGTCCGTCGAGCATTTCGGCGGCGGCCATTGTCTCAATCGTCGGGCCGATATGTCGGATTCCGTCGGCTGTAAGTTGCTGAAATGTAATCTTTTTCATAAAACTGTCGATATTCACGCCGCTGTAGGCGCGGGCATAGCCGTTGGTGGGCAGCGTATGGTTGGTGCCCGAAGCGTAGTCGCCTGCGCTCTCACACGAGTAGTAGCCCATAAACACCGAGCCAGCCTGACGTACGCGCTGCGCCCATTCTTCGGGGTTCGAAACCGACAGAATCAAGTGTTCGGGGGCGTATGCGTTTACAAAGTCCATAGCCGTATCGATATCGTTGAAGCATACAAACCGTGAATTGGCCAGCGCCTTCTGTGCGAACTCGCGTCGTGGCAGCTCGTCGAGTTGGCGCTGCGTTTCCTGCCAAACATCCTCAATTTTCTTCTGCGACAGCGACACCAGAACTACCTGACTGTCAGGGCCGTGTTCGGCTTGTGATAGTAGGTCGGCGGCGGCAAACTGCACAGGCGTGTTGTCGTCAACAACCACCAGCACCTCCGACGGGCCTGCAGGCATATCAATAGCCACGCCCATCGACGATACAAGCTGTTTGGCACACGTAACATATTGGTTGCCAGGTCCGAAAATCTTGTCAACCTGCGGAATGGTCTCCGTGCCGAACGCCATAGCCGCAATGGCCTGCGAACCGCCCACTTTGAACACGCGCTTCACACCGGTCAGGCGAGCGGCGTAGAGAATGGCCGGATTGATTTTACCTTCCTTGTTGGGCGGCGTGCAGAGCACAACTTCCTCGCAACCGGCAATCTGCGCCGGAATGGCCAGCATCAGAACCGTTGAGAAAAGTGGGGCAGAACCGCCCGGAACATAAAGGCCGATACGCTTTATCGGGAAAGCCTTCTGCCAGCAGCTGACGCCTTCGGTGGTCTCAACTTCGACCTGTTTGGGCATCTGCGCGCTGTGGAATTTGGCAATATTCTCTTTGGCTGTGCCGATTGCATTCTTCAGATTATCATTGAGTTTGCGTTCAGCCTCGTCGAATTCCTGTTCGCTCACGAGCCAGTTGTCGGGAATCACCTTGTCGAATTTCAGCGTCAGCTCGCGCAGAGCCTCATCGCCGCGCTCACGCACCTGTTTCAGCACATCGCCAACCATAGGGGCAAGGCTCTCGCGGTCAATCTGCGGACGCGCCACAAGGTCGTTCCAAACTATTCTTTCCGGATTGATTATTATGTTCATTTTATTCTTGATTTTCGATTTTTGAGTAAAGTGTAATGTATAATGAGTAATGAAAATGCTAAATCAGTTCGTAATTCATTGTCCCTTACACCATTAACCTTACTCTTTACTCTCTACACTTTACACTCTTTTTAATAAATCATCTTCTCAATCGGCATCACCAGAATGCCCTCTGCGCCAAGGTTTTTCAGCTTGCCGATAATCTCCCAGAAGTATTTCTCCTCAATCACCGAAGCCAGCGACGACCAGCCGTCGGTTTCCAATTTTGTGATAGTGGGGGCCTTCATACCTGGCAGCAGCTCGCTTGCGGCGGCAATCTTGTCGTTCGGGATGTTCAGCACAATGTATTTCTTGCCTTCGGCGTTCTTGTACGAGTCGAAGCGGAACAGAAGTTCGTTCAGAATCTCGCGTTTTTCGGCGGATAGATTCTTGTTGCCAATCAGAATGGCTTCCGATTTCATCACCACTTCAACCTCTTTCAGGTTGTTGCTTACCAGCGTGCTTCCCGAGCTGACAATGTCGAAAATGCTGTCGGCCAAGCCGATACCGGGGGCAATCTCAACCGAGCCGGTAATAACGTGGATTTCGGCCTTGATTCCGTTCTTGTCAAGGAAACGCTTCAGAATGCCGGGGTACGAAGTGGCAATCTTCTTGCCGTTGAACCACTCAAGTCCCTTGTAGTCAATCTCTTTAGGAATGGCCAGCGACAGACGGCACTTGCTGAAATCCAGTCGCTTAACAATCTCCGCATCCTCCTGACGCTCCTCAAACTCGTTTTCGCCAACAATGCCCACATCGGCAATACCGCTAGCCACGGCCTGCGGAATGTCATCGTCACGCAAATAAAGAACCTCTACAGGGAAATTCTTTGCCGGCACCAGCAGGGTGCGCTTTCCCGATTCCACCTTAATGCTCGACTCTGCAAGCATTGTCATTGTCTCGTCAAACAAACGGCCTTTGGCCTGAACTGCAATTCGTAGTAACATATTGTATCTGTTTATATTAGTTTCGCTTTAAAAAGAAAGGCCCGCATTGATGCGAGCCTTCTGTATATTCACATAGTATCACCCTCAATGCCTTTAGATTGATTCGCAGCAATGATGATGATGGTGTTTCTGTAACATTTCCGTTTCTGTTTTTTTTATTTTGATGTTGCAAAGGTAAGTGCATAAATTAAATACGCAATACAATTTTCCCATTTTCTAAATTTTTTCTCACAATGCGATTTTTGTTTGCAGAATCTAAAACAATGTCTACTTTTGCACCCGCTAAAGCCTAAGTGGCGGAATTGGTAGACGCGCTAGTTTCAGGGACTAGTGTTAGCAATAACGTGCAGGTTCGAGTCCTGTCTTAGGCACCACAAAGTTCTTTTTATTACTGCCCAGATGGTGAAATTGGTAGACACGCTACTTTGAGGGGGTAGTGGCCGTTAGGCTGTGCAAGTTCGAGTCTTGTTCTGGGCACTAAAAGAGATTGTCAGTTTGACAGTCTCTTTTTTTTATTTATAGTATTCTGAATACACAGAGGAAATGAAATAGAGAGATTTGTTCGCCTATTTGTCCCTTTTTTTGACTAATAGTCTAGATTTTTATATTACCATAAACGCATATTGCTCCGTGTTTGGTATTTTTGCGTACAAATAAAGTTGTTTTGTGTTCGCCAGTTTTGGGGTATCGACAAAATAGCTTGTAAATAAAAATATATTCTTATGGTACAAAAGAAACGTCTTCCGATTGGCGATTCGCTTGCATTGATAGGCGGCTACGCCAAATCTCGGATTGTAGGGCAGATAAAGTCAGTGGCTTTTATCATACTCTACCTTGTGTTTTTCCAGGTGGCCATTTTGCGCACACCGTTGGCCAATGCGATGGGAACGGCGGGCGGCATAGCCCTTGTGGTGTTTGGTCTGGCGTTCTTCCTTGAGGGCCTTGTGCTGGGTATGATGCCCATTGGCGAGCGTGTGGGAGTGAAGCTGCCGGCAAAAGTGGGAATTGTCCCAATCTGCATCTTCGGTATCATTCTGGGCTTTGGCTCAACGCTTGCCGAACCTGCCATCAGCTCGCTGAAGACAGCTGGCGCAACCATTACGGCTTGGGACTCGCCGCTGCTGTATATGATTCTCGACAAATACTCGGGAATGCTGGTCAACGCCGTTGGAGCGGGCGTGGGACTGGCCGTGGCGCTCGGTATGTGCCGTTTCTACTATGGTTGGAACATCAAACCGATAATATTCGTGGTCATTCCATTGGTAATGGCGCTCACAGTTTATGCATCATTTAATGTCAATCTTTCGAAGATAATCGGTTTGGCTTGGGACTGCGGTGCAGTAACAACGGGAGCCGTGACCGTGCCGCTTGTGTTGGCGCTGGGTATCGGTGTTTCGCGAACAGCAAACAAAGGTTCGGGCAACGACGGCGGATTCGGCATCATTATGCTTGCGTCGGCTTTCCCAATTGCAGCCGTACTGGGTCTCGGACTCTATTTGAATACGCTCATTCCTGCCGCCACAACGGAGGAGGTCTTCTTCGCGCCTGAAAACAAAGCCGTTTCGGCACAGTTGTTCAATGGCAACGAGGCAATGATTGCCGAACACGCTTTCACTCACGGAAGCGAGAAAGGCCGCCGCGCCTTGTTTGGCAACGATTCGGCAAAATTCAATCAGACCATTTTGGCCATTGCCAACGACGAGTCGGTTTGCCGTCAATATCTTGGAAACCAAACACTTCAGGATTGGCTGGCACATCGCGCTGGCGACTATGAGCGCGGCTTGCTATCATCGGTTGAGATTTCGAGCGAGGCGCCTGTTACCGAACCGTTGAGCAAGACTCTCAAAGAGGAGACCGCAGGCGGTCTGCGGGCTGTGATTCCACTTACGCTGCTGCTCATTCTGGTGCTCACCCTCTTCTTGCGCGAGAAAATCCGCAACAAAGACGAGGTGGCTTTGGGACTCGGTTTCACGCTCATCGGTATGATCCTACTTACATCGGGCATCAAACTTGGTTTGGGTTCGCTCGGTGGCGAAGTGGGAGCGCAACTTCCGAAGGCTTTTGCAAGCGAGGAGAAGTTTGTAGAACAGGTGGTTATCAATAATTTCGATAGCACAATGCTCTACAGCGGCATCAGCCCCGAAGGCGAGAATCTGACGTTCTTCAATCTTTATGAAAAGGGCGAGGTTAAGCCTGTTGAGTTCAATCCTGCCTTCTACGACAATGAAAAACATACTTATACACAGATAATTACCGAAAAACCGCTGTTCAACAGCAAATTGTCGGTGCTTGGCATTGTTCTGGTGCTTCTATTCGCCTTCGGCCTTGGCTACGGCGCAACTCTTGCGGAGCCTGCGCTTAACGCATTGGGAATCACCGTCGAGGACTTGACCGTTGGTGCCATCAAGCGCAAACAGATTGTGCAGGTTGTGTCGGTGGGCGTGGGAATGGGCATTGTGCTCGGTCTGTCGCGCATCTTGTTCGACTTGCCGCTTGTCTGGCTGATAATCATTTCGTACGGCTTACTGCTCATTCTCACCATCTTTAGCGAGGACGGCTTTGCGTCGATAGCGTGGGATAGTGGCGGTGTGACAACAGGACCTGTAACCGTGCCACTTGTGCTGGCATTGGGACTGGGAATCGGCGGAGCGCTCAATATTTCCGACGGTTTCGGCATTCTGGCAATGGCTTCGGCTTGGCCAATCATCACTGTGCTTGTGTTCGGAATCTTCACCCGACTGAAACAACGTAAAACCCTAAAGACCAACGACAATGAATGATAATAATATAGAAATCGAAAAGACGGGCAAGAACCGTGCGTTCTC
>JAGCFC010000212.1 GCA_017650325.1 Salinivirgaceae bacterium
CGCCAGCATATCAATTCAATTTGAACCCCGACGGGGTGAAATAACACAGCCGTGGGTGTAAACCCACGGAAACGGTGCAATCCGCGGCGCAAACCCGGAACGGGTGACACAAAAATTGGGATGTGTCACACCTTCGGCGTTTTTTATTGGGCGCCCCATATGGTGAAAGTGTTTAGAAAATATTATAATCCAATTTTTTATAAATTTTTAATTCAAATTTCCCGCGTCAGCGATACAAAACAAAAAAGGCCGCCCCATGGGGCGACCTTTTTATTATCATCTAAGCTGTGTGGCCGTTACGGCAGCACAACCTTTGTTGTCTCCTGCTCGAAGTTCACCATGTAAACTCCGGCTGTAGTCATCGGGATAACGGTGCGGGTGCTGGTTGCGTTTGCCTTGGCTACCACGCGGCCGTTGATGTCGATAACGCTGATCTCGCAGCCGTCGGCTTCGGCAACCTCAACCACAATGGCTCCGTCCTGTGCGTAAACCAGTGCGCCAGCTGACTCCTCGGCAATGGCGTTGCCGCCGTTTCCTGTTGCAGGAATAACGCCCTCGGTACGGCCCAGCTCAACTCCGCAGACGGTGCAGACTACAACTGTGTCGCACTTGCCGTCGGTGGTCTCTGTTGCGGCCACCTTAACCTCTACTGTAGGCTCGCCCGGCTTGTGGCCTGCGGCTGCAACTACATCGGTCTTCTCCTCGTGCTTGCAGAGGCTGCAGGTCATGAGTGTGTAGCCCTCCTCGGTGCAGGTCGGTGCAACAACAGCTGTTGTGTAGCTGTGGATTGCGGGTATCTCCTGCTCTGCGCTGAGCTTCTTGGTGTTGCCTGCAAGGTCTTTCACTGTGGCGCTGACGCCGACTGTGATATCAACGCACGGATCAAGAGTTACCGAAGCGGTGAAGGTGACATTGTCTTTAGTCTTAAGCGAGTTGAGTGTGGCTCCTGTGAGCTTGATACCGCTCTGGTCGAAGCCTGTAACCTGCTCGCTGAACTTGATTGTAAGATCAACATTCATGCCGTCCTGGCTCAAATCGAAGCCTGCAATCTGCGGTGCCTTGTTGTCGATTGTTACAGGGAAGTTGCGCGACAATGTGCCAACTGCCGGCAATGCTATCGTATCAACAACATTAGAACCGTCGAGAACAACAATGTGATCGTTCATATAAACGCTGTCCTCAGTATAATCGAACAGGGCAACATTGTCGGCACTCTGCACGGCATAGAGGAAGGTGAGCGTGTAGAGGTCGTCGCGGCTGTCGTCGAGAGCGGTGCTGTCGAGAACAGCGAAGCTGCCGGTGTTCATCTTCAACTGCGGCATTGCCTCCAAATCTTCGTTCTCATCTACAACCACGGTGCCGTCGAAGGTTACATTGATGGCGATGGTATCGTTGGCAACAGCGTAGCGGCTATTTGGTGTGCTCACTGCAATCACCTGAGTGTTGTTGGCAACACCTACAACCGGAATGGTGTCCGGTTTCCGTGAGCCGTGCTCGATATAAAGTGTATCAAGGAATTTGCCCGGCTCATCGCTATAGAATTTGAAGCGGAATGTGATTGAATCGTCGGGATAAGCGACACTGTTTGTTACATAGGTATATGTGAATTTGTCACCCTCTTTAAACCAGATATCAGAAAATCCGACATTTGTTGTACCATAGTTGCGCAGCGTGATTGTCGAGTAGGCTGCGTTGCCAGTGTGAACAGGTGCAAACGCAATTTCATCTTTGTTGAAATCGTACTTAAACTGCTCTTCGATGTCAATAGCCACTTCGAACTCTATATACGGATTCTCGGCATCGTTTGTGTTATAAGAGAAGTATTCATATTCTGTGCTTCCAGTATAAGTCCAGCCCTTAATTGGAATTTCAAACTTAATGTCGGTTGAAGCACCGGCTGCCACAACAATGGTATCGGTGTTGTTCATCAACTTAAGTGCGGTTGATGTGCCGGCGTTTGTGACAGTGGCGGTGGCGGTGGCTATTTTCTTGTCGTAATCGATTGTCGCAACAAGTTCATCTTCGAATACAGCTGTTGGCGACACCACTGCGGTTCCCTTCAGTGTTATCTCAAAGGTGTCTTTCTTTGTTTCAGACCCTACTGTGTAGTAGTAAGTGGCCACCTTGAGGGTGTTGGTGAATGGGCCGGCCTCGGTTGGCACAAATCCAACTTCACTCCAATCGTTAGTAAGCGGATTCTCGTCATCGACAACCCAGAAGTTTTCGAAGCTGAAACTACCGCAGCCTTCATTCTCGTATGTTACATATTGCCATGCTTCGGTGCCTACTGAAACCTCGCCAAAGTCGATAACCTCGGGGAGCACAAGTTTGGGTGCGTTTATAACTCTAACCTTGCCATTCATTGTAATGTCTTCATTGTACGGGTCATTGGTGGTGAAATGGTAGTCGAAACTTTTTTCACCAATGCCATCGGGATAGACGGTCATCTCTATTTCGAGAGTATCGCCGGCGTTGGCGGTTTGTGTCTCAGTGGCAGCGAATTCAAAACTTTGACCATTATTTGTTTCAGCCAGATTTATGGTTTGCAAAACTTTAGTGCCATTGCTAATGATTAATTTTCCGTTAGCACCATAAGGCCAAACTGTTATATGGCCTTCGGTTGTTGGACTATAAATGCTGAAGTTACCATAGAATGGAGCACCATAAACATTGTTGCCTTCGGCATCGTAAATATTAAAACCACCATTACCTATATTGGTTCCTTCCTGATACTCAAATTTGATTGGCTCGGTAATAACAAGTGGGGCAGTGCCTGAGTTGGTAACGCGGCCTTTGAGTGTTACTCTGCCCTCGTCGCAACCAACAGTGTCAGGTTTGAATCCTAAATTATTATCAGCATCATAGTTGTAAGAGTATTCGGCTATCGGCAAACCAGTACCAGTACCTGTAAGCTGTACGGTAGTGGTTGCATTGTCGGCTGTGGTGATGGTGAGGGTGGCGGTGCGGGTGCCAATCTCGCTTGGCATAAAGAAGACAGGGATTTCAACTGTCTGGCGAGGGGCAATTGTACCATCAGAAAGTGTTTTTGTGAACTCTCCTGGATTCTCGGGGTCAGGGAATATAAAATCACCTTCGCCAATGGCTAACGAGCTGATGCTTAGCGGGCCACAGCCGGTGTTTGCAATGGTAAGCACCGATGAAC
Source organism: Salinivirgaceae bacterium (assembly GCA_017650325.1). Taxonomy (GTDB): domain Bacteria; phylum Bacteroidota; class Bacteroidia; order Bacteroidales; family SZUA-534; genus RUG13583. The sequence continues at coordinate 3,164 of JAGCFC010000212.1, forward strand.
CATATAAGTATGAATTCTCGGGGTCGATTGCCTGACTGCCAAAGTCAATGTTCTCGGCAACAGTCATTTCCGGTTCACCTGGGGTGAGAGCCACATAGATGTAATCGACAGCCCCGGCCACATTTACAGAATTCACGGGGATAGCGGTGGGCTCACTAAAGGAATGAGAATTTAACATGAAAGTCAGTTGGTTTATGGTTGCACCATTGGCAACAGTAAGGGGTTCAATGCCGCTCATTACAAATGATGCAGTATTATGAGTGCCACCATCGATGGTCGCCTTATCAAGCAAGGTTTCTCCATTAAATATCACAGTAACATATCCCCCGTTCCAGCCGTCACCATAGGAGTCATACATGTCGAGAGTATATTTCCCGAAAGGCAGATCAATTTCCGCGCTGTAGTTAGTATAACTTGAATATGTGCCACCTAGAACACTATAAACAGATTTTCCTTCAGAATTGAGAATATTATAATACATCTCACCTCCATAATTGCCAGAGTATATTTGTAATATAATTTTTGGCTCAGTACCAATTGTCATTATAGCTCCACTGTTGTTTGTAAATGTGAAAGAAGCTGTGGCGGTATTGGCTTCGCAATCCACCGTGGCGGTAACAACATCGTCAGGAATAGTGTAGTTGAGTTCCGAAACATTGGCAACAAAAGGAATTTTTATTGTTCCGGCATTTTCGGTAACAACGGTCAGAGTGTCTTTATACTCACCGGTGTTTTCGGTATAGAAACCAATAATCGCGCCAACAGAATCGCCGGCAGCCAAGTACCCCTCAAAATAATTAGGAACAAAGTTGACAATGCCGTAATTATCAGTGCCAAGCGAAGGAATCTCGTCGAACCAAATGGGCTGGCAACCGGTGTTTTTAATCCATGCTGTCTGCCTTTTGGCTTCGTATCCGGCAAAGGCCGAGAACTGTAAGCCGCTGGTTGCCTCATATTCCGGTTCAACATCAACATTGATTTCCAAGGTTGTAAATGTGTTGCCGTTATTCATAATTTTAACGGTGCGAGAGCCAAGCTCTGCTGTTGCCGTAATGTTGATGGTTACCTGCTCGCCTGCTCCAAGGTCGAAATAAGTCTGCGACATTTCAATGCCTTTGGGTGTTGCGCTGATTTTTTCTGTTTTATACAAGATGTCATTGTCCCAAGACGTAATATATGGATTGCCATCGGCATCGAAGCCGGCAACCACACCATAATAATAGAACGCACCTTTTATTGACATTTTACCATTTTCGAAGCTGAAGATAGAAGTGTTATAATAATCGTCTGATGTCCAGAACAGTCCTGTTACAGGGTTGTAGTTAACAGAATAATAAAAATAGTAGTTAACGGTACCATAGTCGGCTTTCAGGTTGCCGTTGGTGTCGAAAGATTTTACACGCGATGATGTGTAACTACCTCTTTCGAATGTAAGCAGTTCGGTTCCGTTCCACACAACTAATACCGAGTAGTCTAACTCAATTTTTTTGCCAGTGGGGTCCAAATTTGCATCGAGGGCATAGATGTTGCCATCGTAGTCAGCCGCCCAGAAGGTTTTGCCGTCGTAGGCAAGGCTGCGATAGTCGTTTCCATTCGGTGTATATTTGCGAATTGTGGCACCCGTGGCCAGGTCTGTTCTTACAACAGCCTCGTAATCATAATTGTAAGTGTAGGCGTAGCCGTTTACCTCGAAATAGTTAAGAATATCGCGGTTTTCCCAGCTAAGGCTGTATTCACCATAAACAGAATCCCCCAGCTCAATGTCGGGATATAAGGTGTTGTTGTTTGCGTCTCGGAATTGGAAAATGCCAGTAATCCGCTCGTCGCTGTTGTTTTTAATAACCAGCGGGCGGCTCTTAGTCTCACCGCAGTTGGTAATGGTAAACTGCATGGTGCCGTTTGGGGTAAGGGTCAACCTGTCATCACCGCCATCTTTGGCAGCGTCGCTTTTTGCTTTTCCAAAGAACGTGTATTCGCCCGGGGCTTCTTTCCGTTCTTTCTTCTCTCTGAGCTCTTTCTTGTGCTCATCTTTGAGTTTGTCTTTAGGCCCTTGCGCCTGCGCGGATGTACCGCCAAAGGCTATCAAAGCCGCAAGAATCAGTAAAGATTTCTTCATTTTAAAATAAATTAAGTTAATAATAAAGATACAAAAACGCCATGCGCCAGCAGATGCTAATCAGGCATTTTAAGTTACAAATATAGTAATTTTTTTTATCGATTATAGGGGGAGGTATTAGGTATTAGGTATTGGGTGTTGGGGATAAGGCATAAGTGATTAGTGATTAGTGATTAGTGATTAATGATTAGCGATAAGGCACATGGCATAAGGCAGAAGGCACATGGCATAAGGCATAAGTGGTAAATGATTAATGATAAATGATAAGGCATAAGGCACATGGCATAAGTGATAAGGGATAAGTGATACGTGATAAGTGATTAATGATTAATGATAAGGCATAAGTGGTAAGTGATTAATGATTAATGATAAGGCAGAAGGCACATGGCATAAGGCATAAGTGGTAAGTGATAAGTGGCAAGGTAAAAGGGATAAGGGTATGGATGATTAAGGGTAAATTATTACAATTCAACTTTTTATAAATTTTATTTCTGATTTTGTTCAAATTTCTCGTGTCAGCGATAACATTTTTAGCGCCAGCATATCAATTCAATTTGAACCCCGACGGGGTGAAATAACACAGCCGTGGGTGTAAACCCACGGAAACAGTGCAATCCGCGGCGCAAACCCGGAACGGATGACACAAAAATTGGAATATGTCACGCCTTCGGCGTTTTTGGTGTAAAGAATAATTGCCTGAAAGACAATATTTTCATAACCGCGGATAAGCGAAGCGCAATCCGTGGTATTGACACACTCAAGAATACAGTCTGGAAGACTGCACTTTGCAAGGTTCGCTCTTCCAGAGCGTTGCTCTATATGGTATGCGGGCCGGCGGCTGCGCTCCGCTTGCGGCCGGTTATGCGGATTAAGTCCTTCGGACTTTTTGGAGACCTTGCGGGCGGAAAAATGCGGGCTGAAAGCCCCAATCATTTATAACCCAACGCAAAGTGAGCGCAGCGAACGACACGTTGGGTAACACGCCGTCCATCACCATGGCACGCTGTAAGCGCAACTCATGCTATCGCTTTTTTATGTATTGCCCCTGTAGGGCGCCATCGTTGCTCCGCAACTTTACCCAAGGCGACGCTGCGCTTGCCTTGGGCTATGAATAAATTGCCCCTTCAGGGCGAAATTATTGAACCCCGACGGGGTGAAATAACACAGCCGTGGGTGTAAACCCACGGAAACAGTGCAATCCGCAGCGCGAACCCGGAACGGGTGACACAAAATTGGGATGTGTCACACCTTCGGCGTTCCATTCGGGTTTCATCAAATTACCGGGGTTTACACCCCGGCCTGTTATATGTCACGCCTTCGGCGTTTTTTATTGGGCGCCCTATCGAGTAGAAGTGTTTAGAAAATATTATAAACCAATTTTTTATAAATTTTTAATCCAAATTTTATTCAAATTTCTCGCGAAGCGATAACATACCCTCCCGCGTCAGCGATACCCAACAAAAAAGGTCGCCCCATGGGGGCGACCTTTCTCGTATCATCTAAGCTGTGTGGCCGTTACGGCAGCACAACCTTTGTTGTCTCCTGCTCGAAGTTCACCATGTAAACTCCGGCTGTAGTCATCGGGATTACGGTGCGGGTGCTGGTTGCGTTTGCCTTGGCTACCACGCGGCCGTTGATATCGATAACGCTGATTTCGCAACCATCAGCTTCGGCAACCTCAACCACAATGGCTCCGTCCTGTGCGTAAACCAGTGCGCCAGCTGACTCCTCGGCAATGGCGTTGCCGCCGTTTCCTGTTGCCGGAATAACGCCCTCGGTGCGGCTCAACTCAGTTCCGCAGACGGTGCAGACTACAACTGTGTCGCACTTGCCGTCGGTGGTCTCTGTTGCGGCTACCTTAACCTCGATTGTAGGCTCGCCCGGCTTGTGGCCTGCGGCTGCAACCACATCGGTCTTCTCCTCGTGCTTGCAGAGGCTGCAGGTCATGAGTGTGTAGCCCTCCTCGGTGCAGGTCGGTGCAACAGCTGTTGTTGTGTAGCTGTGGATTGCGGGTATCGTCTGCTCTGCGGTGAGCTTCTTGGTGTTACCTGCAAGGTCTTTCACTGTGGCGTTGATGCCTACTGTGATATCAACGCACGGCTCAAGAGTTACCGAAGCGGTGAAGGTGATGTTGTCCTTCGTCTTAAGCGAATTGAGTGTGGCTCCTGTGAGCTTGATACCGCTCTGGTCGAAGCCTGTAACCTGCTCGCTGAACTTGATTGTAAGATCAACATTCATGCCGTCCTGGCTCAAATCGAAGCCTGCAATCTGCGGTGCCCTGTTGTCGATTGTTACAGGGAAACTGCGTGTCAATGTGCCAACTGCCGGCAGTTTCACTTCGTCTAACTCAAAATCCGCAATGTCAACCACAATATGGCCGTTCAAATAAATTGAGTCTTCCTTGTAATCGAATAGAGCCACGTTGTCGGCAGCCACTACCGGATAATGGAATGTGAATGTGTAAAGGTCGTCGCGGTTGTTTCTGAAGGCAATGCTGTCGAGTTCTGCAAAGCTGTTGGTGTTCATCAGCAGTTTAGGCATCGAAGCCAAATCCTCGTCTTCAACAGCAATTACAGGTGCATCGAACGACACGTTGATATCGATAGTGTCGCCGGCAACAGCGTAGCGACCGTTAGGTGTGCTCACTGCAATAACCTGAGTGTTATTGGCAACAGCTACGATTGGAATAGTGTCGATTACATACTCATCTTCAATAGGATTGTAGATTTCAAAATACAATGTGTCGCGGAATGTGCCAGCCTCATTGCTATGGAAGTTGAGCGAAACTTTGAGCGAATCGCCAACGGCCACATTATTATTATTATTGTCGAAATGATAATCAAATTTCGAACCATATTTTATAGTACAACCTTCGATTCCCAATTCTACAGTACCAAGGTTGCGCAATGCTACCGAAGAGTAAGCCGGAACACCCGTGTGAACCGGTGTAAACTCAACCTCAGCTTTGTTGTTCTCGTAACCGAAATACTCCTCGATGATAACCTCTACAGGAATCATAACCTGCGGGGCATTAACATCGTTGGTCGCAAATGCGCGGACAAAAATGTGACTGCCCACTGCAAGACCTTTTACAGGAATGTCGAACACGATATCGGCGGTGCCATTGGCGGTTGCGGTTGCTGGGGCAACTGTAACATCGGTGTTGCGCTCGGCTACGCTGAAATATGCATAATAACCGCTATTACTAGTTGTATTTCTTGTCTTGCCAAGCAGCTCAATGCCGTCGGAGGCTACTATCGAAACAGAGCCGCCGTTCCAATAGCCACTAGAGTAACTATTGTACATATACAGACGATAATCGCCGGCTGGCAGCGATATTGTTTCTGTCTTTTGTTCGTTCGATTGGGTAAAATATCTGGTCGATTTATAAATTAAATCGTACCATCCTTCATCTTCAGAGAATCGTTGCACTGACCACGAAGAATATCCAGGATAAGAACCTGAGCCGCTGTTCAGGATAATGGTGGCCATTTTTGTATCGACGAGCTTCAGAGCGGTGGTTGTGCTGCTGTTGCCTACAGTTACTGTGGCTGTTACCATTGTGGCACCCTCTTCAGCGGTTACAGAGGTCATCAGTTCAGGCAATACAATCGATGGCGAAGAAACGCCAACACCCTTCAAGGTTACATTGAAGGTGTCTTTCACCTGTTTTGTACCATCGTAATAGTATTGGATTATCACGCTAAGTTCATCCTCGAATGTGCCGGCTGTGGTTGGTGCGAAGTACAAAAATTCTTCACAGCCGAACGGGCTGTTGGTGTTTGGTTCTCCATTATCGAGCAGAACACCCTTGTAAATAACATCATAATTACCGCAGCCAGTGTCTTCCCAATCGAGTTCTGCCATAGCACCCTGCCCAACTGTTGCCTCGCCAAAGTCAATTACTTCAGGGAACACAAGATTCGGCTTTTGGGTAACTACAAATTTAGCTGGCATTTCAACATAATCTGCTTCAACATCGTTGCTTGCCAACGGATAATTGATTGTCGTTGAACCCGAGTTTAACCCATTGAAGAAACTCGGGTTCACGGTCACTTCAACATCGAGAGTGTCGCCCGGCTCAACAGTGTGTTTTGCAAGATCGGCGTCGGTGATTGTGAAGTTGTAGTCGGGTTCGCAATTGATGTCGGCGTCAGCCACGTTGACAGTGAGCAGAGTCTTGCTGCCACTCTTAACAATGATTTTGCCATCGCAAGCCGCGTAGTTATAAACCATAAGTTTATAATCGCCCACGCCTAAAATCTCATATATATCATAGTCGCCGTCCTTATAGCTCGCCCAACCTAAATAGCCTTCGCCTTCGGTATTGGCATCGGCATCAAAAATGTTAAAATAGCCATTGTTGACAGTTCCTGCCTGATAAGTTACGGTAATAGGCTCGGTTATAATAAGGTCGGCCTCACCATCGTTGGCAATGCGGCCTTTGAGTGTGGCACTGGTCTGGCTGCAGCCAAAGGTGTCAACAACAAAGCCTAAACCTTCGCCTTCGTAAACAAACACCGGATAATCGGGTTCAACAAGCTCATCAACTCCTGTGCCCGTGAGCTGGATTGTTGCCGGTGTTCCTTCGGCTGGAGTGATTGTGATAGTGCCTGTACGGGCGCCTGTTTCGCTTGGGGTAAAGATAACCCACAACTTAAGTGTGTCTTTCGCCTCGACCTCGATTTCAGAAATGGACTTGACAAAGTTGTCGTTGCCATATAAGAATATGAAATCACTGTCATCGTCGATTGACACAGAGCTAAGGCTGAGCGTACCGCAACCACCGCTGGCGGCAATTGCAAACAATTGCGATGTCGAATGGTCAACTACAACTTCACCACAGTCGATGTCGTCGCCAACAACTAATTCGCCCTGTCCTGCGGGCGTTTCAACACTGAAGCCATCGAAAAAGTCATTTATTCCTTCGAAACTTACAAAGAATTCGGTTGTGCCACCAAGTTCGAATGCGCTGAGCGGCAAGGTCAATTGGTTAGCAGTTTGTCCGGCGGCAATAGTGGCGACAGGTAGCCCAACATTGGGCACACTGAAATTTGCATTGGCGTCACTGCCACTACTAAATGTTGCTTGATCCAGCACAACTATGCCGTTGATGGTTATGGTAACATAACCGGTATTCCAGCCATCGCCATAGCTGTCATGCATTTTCAGTGTAAGATTGCCGACAGGCAGTGTTGTTTTTTCTTTGTGGAATTTACTACTTTGGTAGGAGGTATTATTTGAATAAATGACGTTGTTTTCGGCATCGACTATTGTCCAAGACATTTCTCCACCATAATATCCACCGTAAATTTCGAATTCGGCAACTTGGGCATTCACAACCGGGTTAATATGCATTGCTACGGTTGTATTATTGGCAATAGTGTTGCTGAATGTGGCGGTATTAGCACCGCAATTGACTGTTGCGGCAACAACATCGTCCGAAACACTATATGTAAGCTCAGCAACAGTGGCCGAGAGCGAAATCTCAATCGGCTCAGTGTTCTCTGTTGTAATTATCAGTTTGTCGGTATAGTTGCCTACATCGTCGGAATAGAAACCGATAACAGCGCCAATAGAGTCACCAGCAAGTAATTCGCCTTCAAAATTTTGTGGTGTAATCAGGTTGCCCATGCTGAAATAATCGCCGCCATCGAGTGCTGGCATTTCATCAAACACAATTGGTGCGCAACCGGTGTTTTTAATCCATACAGTTTGTGGTTGGACGTTGTATCCGGCAAAGGCCGAGAACTGTGCATCGGTAGTCACAAATTCTGGCTCGATGTTGTAAGCGAACTCAATCGGACGCACGAAATACTGCATCGGATCATATACATTTTCAAGACTCATGCAAGTCAATATTTCCTCTTGCGAGCCATGCTCAACTGAGGCTGTAACGTTTACTGTAACAGTCTCGCCCGGCTTCAGGCTGATGGCCGACTGCGACAGGCTGATGCCTTTGGGGTATGTGCTGAATTTTGTAGCCTTGCGCAAAATACCGCTGTTGCTGTAATCCATCATGAAAGGAAGTCCGTCGGTGTCGAATCCAACTACTGCACAACCGTAATAAAGAACAGCTTCGAGGGTTGCCTTGCCATCGGCCAAGCTGAAGGCAAAACACCCTTCCGTGGCCGCCCAAAACAAGCCGGTGTTTGGGTCGTATGTAAGAGCCCCACCACCAATGAAGAAGGTTCCGTAATCGGCAACAAGGTTGCCATCGGTGTCGAAAGCCTTGATGCGGGCAGGCCTCTCATAAGATTGTTCAAGGGTAATCAGGTTTGTGCCGTCGAAAGCCACACATGCATTATATCCCACGTTGATTTGCCTGCCGGTGGGGTTCAGGTTGGCGTCGAGAGCAATAAGGTAGTTGCCGCTTGCGGTCCAGAACAAGTTGCCGTCGTATGCAAGGCCCATATAACCATTGTCGCACCATTTTGTGATTTGGCTGCCTGTGGCAAGATTGGTTTTAATCAAATAAGGGTCGTCACCACTTGCCGCATAGCCGAAACCGTTAACTTCGAAGTAGTTAATAATGTAGCGGTTGTTCCAATCGTTATATTCTTCGAAAATGGTGTCGCCCAACTCAACATCAGAATTGCTTTGGAACATCAAAAATGCGTCGATGGTCTCGTCGGTGGGGTTTTTGATAACCAACGGGCGCGATTTAACATCATCGCATTTGTCGAAAGTGAACTGCAGCGGCATTGCCGGCGTAACGCTGAGAATGTTGTCGTCCGAAAGCAACGGTCTCGGGTCGTCCTTAGCCGCATTTTCTTTAACCAGGAATGGATTTTTGGGCAAATTGGCCTCCCACTCCTTCTCCTTCTTTAGCTCTTTTTTGAGCTTGTCTTTAGGCCCTTGCGCCTGCGCGGATATTCCGCCAAAGGCTATAAAAGCCGCAAGAATCAGTAAAGATCTCTTCATTTTTAATTGATTAAATTAATAAAAAAAATAATACCGGAAATGCCCTTGCCATTGTAGTGGGGTGGGCATTTTCAATCCGCAAAGTTAGTAAAAAAAATTATATCGATATCGGTCGATGGGGACTATTAGATTGACTTAACTGGAAGGCACTATATGGGGTTGGGTGTTGGGGTTAGATGTTGGGGGTTGGGGGGCCTTTCTTGATTTTGGTTGTTGTCTGTCCTTTCCTGATTTTGGTTGACTCTGATTAATAATTATCACTGTGTCCTTTATATGCAGGAAGAGTTCAGTAATACGACAAAAAAAGCCTTGTAAATAATTTGTTTACAAGGCTTTAATCTTTTGATTTGTGGAGAATATCGGAATCGAACCGATGACCTCTTGCATGCCATGCAAGCGCTCTAGCCAGCTGAGCTAATCCCCCGATGCGAGTGCAAAAGTATAAAATCATTCCAAACGAGCAAACTCAAATCCCAAATCTGTGAAATATTGTAAAACGCGTGGCAATGCGAAATAGAGATTCATGCGGGCTTTCATTGAGTCGTGGAAGGTGATGATGGATCCGCCCGTAGTGAACTTGAGCACACAGTTGCAACATTCGTGCGGCTTAACACGCGGGTTGTAGTCCTCAGGCATAACGTCCCACAGAATCATCTGGTAACCCTGCTGGCGAAGCGGAACAATCTGTTTTTTTGTGAACCGTCCATAGGGCGGGCGCATCAGTGTTGAGTCGATGTACTGCGAGGCCAGCTCCACATCGTCGATATATTCCTTGGCACTCACCTTCCAACCGTTAAGATGGCTGTAGGTGTGATTCCCTACTCCATGCCCCTCGCTGACAATGCGCTGATATATTTCAGGATAATGGTCAACGTTGCGGCCCAGGCAGAAGAATGTCGCCTTTGCGTTGTATTCAGCCAGATTGTCGAGCACCCATTCAGTGACACCGGGCGTAGGACCGTCATCGAAAGTAAGGAATAGCTTCTTAGGCGCGTCCTCAACCTTCCATTTGAACTTTGGGAAAAAGTGCCTTACAATCTCCGGTGGATGATTTATTACTCGAATCACTTTTATTAATATTTCGCTGCAAAAATATCAATTAAAACCGACAATGACTGACCAATAAATAAAAAAGGCGAACCGAAGTCCGCCTTTCTATTCAACATATTAATAATGTTCAAATTAAGCCTGTGCAGGAGTTTCTGCAGGTTGCTCAGCTGGTGCTTTTGCCTCTTTCGAACGTTTCGACAAGAATATGAACAGTGCAACAACAACCGCAATCAGAGCAATGGCCAATATCGGGCGATAGAACAGCCAAGCTATTGCAATGATTACCAGCGACCATGCAAAGCCAACCACACCGCAAACAATGCTGACTGCCACATTGGCAATGTTGGCAAGGAACGGCAGCACCTTCAGAATAGCGATAAGGAGACCGAAGAGGCCCTTGAATCCGAAGAATACAAGCAGGAAGCCCACAATACGGAGCAGCCAAGTCATGAAATTGTTGTTGCTCTCAGCTTGTTCTTGGAGGCTATCAAGCGAACAGGTGCCCATATAAAGACCGCCAACACCTTTGCCGTGTTTTGCGTCAACATAGTGTTCAAATGTATTGTTAACCACTCTTGCCCAAATAGTTACATTGGCAGGCATCACCTTGGTGAAGGTGATTTTTACATCACCAATAGCCGGTGAATTAGGATTGACACCCAAATAAACCTGATTTTGCGAAACAGTCACAAACTGAAGGCTGTCGCCTTTCTGAAGTGCCTGCGCAACTGTCTTATTAAGGTCGGCAATCTTTTCAGCAGCCAGGTTGACTGCAATAGGCTCGCTACCCGAAATGCTCGAAATCATGCTCTCTGGCAGGATATATGCGCCAACAGTCACGTTCTTTGCCTGGAAATCGGCGCTTTCAAGGTTGCTCATCACTACAAAGTTCTTGCCCTGATACTCAGGATCTTTGAATTCACCCGAATTGATGGGGCTGGAAGCCCAACCTTGGCTGTAGGTGTAAGTTGTTGTGGTTTCCTGTTTTCCACCAACCTTATCCTCGGTTTTTGTCTGCGAGTGCTCAATCCATTGGTAGAACTCAACTTTGCGCTCAACTCTGATAGCGGTTTCGCCAATGCCGAAGTACGGGTCCGATACAAAATCGTTGGTTGTTGCAAAACCCGAAGCGCAAATCATCTGGCCGTTAAGTGCCTGATTGTAGGTTGCCAAGTCGGCAACGGGAGTTGTCTGCTCAACAGCGTTTTTGATTGATTTAGCTGTTTTTACTGCGCGACCCTCGTTCCACCAAAGCAGAATTGTGCCGGCAATAACCAAAAGAAAGCCTGTTAAAATGCCTTTCAATGAACTGGTTATACGGCTTCCATAACCAGTTGTTGTTGTTTCTGTGTATGCCATTGTTTAAGATAAAATAAGTTAATAGTAAATAGTTAACTGGCACGAAAATATATAGTTTTTGCTAATGTTGTATTACTCAAATTGAGAAGAAACACACTTTTATATACACACCCGAGCCTATTATGTTAATATTCACTGGTTTGTACATTACAATTTTGTTTGTCAACGCCACTGCTCCTTTTTCTTTTCGTACCACTCTTTCATAATGTAAAAAGCTTTTTTCTTTTCGCCGTTATCGGAGAAAAGACCTTTCCTGTTGTAATAGTCCTGTGTGCCGACAAGCACACGGCGGGGCGAGCGGAAATCCTTCAAAATCCAAGGTGTTGTGCCTGCCAGACCGTCTATCTTGTCAAGCATTGCGACGTTTTCTCTGTAAAGATTTTCCTGAAACTCCTCGGTCCAACGCTGATTCTTCTCGCCATGAAGGCCATATCTTGCCCCTCCTCCAAACTCACTGACTATCACCGGTTTGTCATACGGAATCTCCCAAGTCATTTTGGGTGCGTCATCAACATCGCGGTACCAGCCGATATATTGGTTGAAGCTGATAACATCAACATACTTGTTCATGTTATCCTGCAGTTTGTTGTGATAATTTGCCGCTGAGGTAACCTCCATTGCCATGCTTATCAAGCGTGTCGAATCGAGGCTTCGGGCATATTCCGACAGCTGCGAGAGAAATTTCTCACGAGCCTCGCCATGCGGTGTTTCGTTGGCGATTGACCAAATAATAACATTGGCGCGGTTCTGGTCGCGGGCAATCATGTCTTTCAATTGATTTTTGGCGTTGGTTAGCGTTGCAGGATTTTCCCATGCAATTGTCCAGTAAACCGGTATCTCCGACCATACAAGAATGCCTTCACGCTCCGCCTCCCGCACCATATATTCGTTGTGCGGATAATGCGCCAGACGCACATAATTGCAACCGAGCTCCTTAGCCCACGACAGCAATTGCTTGGCATCCTCAACCGAATTGGCACGACCTCCTCCGTTCGGTTTTTCCTCATGAATACTTATTCCGCGCAAAAAGATCGGCTTGCCGTTCAGAAGAATTTTCTTGCCCTGCGTCTCGATGGTGCGGAACCCAATTTCGTCGGCCAATGTCGGGCGATATTCCCCCTGAATTCTTGGCGCACCACCGATTATTAATTTCACAGCATAAAGTTTCGGATTCTCAGGCGACCAAAGTTCAACGTTTTTCACTTTTATAACCCCCGACACTTTACCCTCGTTGTCAGTCATAAACGACTGATAAACTTTTAATTCGGGAATCGAAACAGCAATGCATTTGTTTTCAAGCTTTTGGTTGAGATTTGCCGAAAAACTGATTTCGCGGAATTTCTGCTTCGGGTCGCTGAGTTTTTTCAAGGAAAAATTGTAATTTTCAATGTAAACCTCATCAGTTTCAACAAGATAGACATCGCGCGTAATGCCGCCGTAGTTCCACCAATCGAAAATCTGTGTGGGCACATTCTCCTTTCGGCGCTTGTTGTCAACTTTCACAATCACAAAGTTTTCGCCTTCCTTAATGATATCGGTAACATCATAATTAAAAGGTGTGAATCCGCCTTCGTGCCGTCCGAGTTTTTTGCCGTTGAGATAGACGATTGCCTCATAGTTGACCGCCCCGAAATACAAAATGGCGCGTTTACCTTGTTTGCGTGTATAGTTGAACGACTTTTTGAACCAGACCGTCCCCTCGTAAAAGAATAGTTTCTCGTCTTTGGTGTTCCAGTCCGACGGAATCGACATTGTGGGCGCCTTGTCGAAATCGTATTCAACCAAATCTTCAGGTTTTTGCGGTTTGGCATTCAAGAAGAAACCCCATGGCGTTGGGTTCATTCGGTAATCGTAATAGCCCTCTTCTTGAACATCAACAATATAATTCCAATCGCCGTTCAACGATATTTTTTCGCGATTGAGCACATTGCCCAACTGCGGAACCTCCTGCGCCTGTAAACTTGCGCTCAAAGTTGTGGCGATAGCAAAAGCAGCCAATAATTTATTCATAATCAATTTTATATGCAAAAAGCCGTCACACAATGCTGCATGACGGCTTTTCCTTATTTATAACAACTTAAACCTTATCCAAGGATAGCTTTCACGCCCGGAAGAACCTTACCCTCGATAGCTTCGAGCAATGCGCCGCCGCCAGTTGAGATGTAAGAAACTTTGTCGGCCAGACCGAACTTGTTGATGCAGGCAACTGAGTCACCGCCACCGATAAGCGAGAATGCGCCTTCTTTAGTGGCATCAGCAATGGCGTTGGCAATGGCTTTTGAACCGGCAGTGAAATCGTCGCACTCAAATACGCCTGCAGGACCGTTCCAAAGGATGGTCTTTGCGCCCTTGATGGCTGCAGCGAATTTCTTCTGGCTCTCCGGACCAGCGTCCAAACCTTCGAAACCATTCTCGATAGCGTTCGACGGGCAAACCTTAACTTGTGCACCCGGTTTCAGCGACATTGAGTCGAAGTCGAAAGCGTTGGTAACAACCGAGTCAGTACCAAGTACCAGGTTCACACCTTTCTCTTTTGCTTTCTTCATAACGTCGAGAGCAAGGTCGAGTTTGTCTTCCTCGCAGATTGAGTTGCCCACGTTGCCGCCTTGTGCTTTGGCGAAGGTGTAGGTCATACCGCCGCAGAGAATCAGGTTGTCAACCTTGTCCATCAGGTTCTCGATGATACCGATTTTGGTTGATACCTTGCTGCCACCCATAATTGCGGTGAACGGACGTTTGATGTTGCTCAGGATGTTATCGACAGCCTGAACCTCTTTCTCCATCAACAATCCAAGCATCTTGCTGTTAGCGTCGAAGTAGTCAGCGATGACAGCAGTTGAAGCGTGTGAACGGTGAGCTGTTCCGAATGCGTCCATAACGTAAACGTCAGCGTATGAAGCCAGAGTTTTAGCGAACTCTTTCTGTTTAGCCTTCATCTCTTTCTTTGCTGCGTCGTAGTTCGGATCGTCTTTCTCGATGCCTACAGGTTTGCCTTCCTCCTCAGGATAGAAGCGAAGGTTCTCGAGCAACAGAACATCGCCCGGTTTCAAGGCTGCGGCTGCGTCGGCTGCCTTTGCGCAATCAGGTGCGAACTTAACTGCAGTGCCCAGAGCGGCAGCAACAGCGTCAGTAATTTGACCGAGTGACAGTTTTGCAGATACTTTGCCTTTCGGCTTGCCCATGTGCGACATGATGATGAGTGAACCGCCGTCGGCCAGCACTTTCTTAAGTGTAGGCAGTGCGCCGCGGATGCGGGTGTCGTCGGTGATTTTTCCGTTCTCGTCCAATGGAACATTGAAATCCACGCGGACGATTGCTTTCTTCCCTTTGAAGTTGAAATCGTTGATTTTAACCATTTTATTAAAATTTAAATGTTAGTGTTTCCACGAAAAAACAAAAACTGAACCATCCATTGGTTCGGCGTGCGAATATAATATTTTTGGTTTTCGGTTGCCGATTTTTGATTTGTAAATCAGTAAAACACCTTATAATAATAAAAAAATGCTGCCGCCATGCCCGATGTTAAATTTGATTGGCTACTTTTGCGCCCGTTCTGCCCCTGTAGTTCAACGGATAGAACGGAAGTTTCCTAAACTTTAAATTTGAGTTCGATTCTCAGCGGGGGTACAAAATAAAGTCTATTAACACAATAATATTCAAAGTGTTAATAGACTTTTGATTTTTGACTACTGAAACATTACTGAAACATTTTCACTCTTTTGTTAAGCCGTAATCTGCCTTTCTCATCAAATTGAAGTGATTATTTTCGCTGTAATTCCTGCTTTATGGCTATAGTCTGGCTTTTCTGTACCTTATCGTCTTCCCACTGAATAGTCTTTATATTAGTGCCGAAAGTGGTAATAATAATGAGGTTTGACACTATACTATAATTTTGTCACGAATTATAGTCTACTGTATTTTAATAATATGACACGATAATGATAATCGATTGCTTATTTTAACGTGAGACTTAAGAAAAATAACACCCAATGCTTCCATCGATGATTTATCTCGGAGAAAAAGTAACTGGTAGGTTCAAATGTATTTGTATTATTTTTATGGCAATATTAATACGCAAAAGGATTCGTAACGTAAGCCTGGTTGTTTTTAACGGCATTGGATAAGAAATTGAACATAAAGGAGGAAGTGAGATGAAGAAAGAAAACGAAACGGCGCTGTTGGAGCTGCTCCAAAGGCATAAGGAACTCGGCATATCGGAACAGATAGATTACGAGAAATTCTATTTGTACTCCATCATCACTCATTCCACAGCCATTGAAGGTTCAACTGTTACGGAGGTGGAGGCTCAACTGCTGTTCGACGAAGGAATCACCAGCAGCAAGCGTACTATGCAGGAGCAGATGATGAATCTTGACCTTAAGGCGGCTTACGAATATGGAATACAATGGATTAAACTCCATAACCCCATCACTATTGACTGGCTTGTGACACTGGCAGCAAAAGTAATGGCACGCACAGGCAGCGAGTACAACTCAATTGGCGGCAGTTTTTCTTCGGCAAAAGGCGAGTTGCGAAAGCTGAACGTTACCGCAGGTCTTGGCGGACCTTCATATCTCGCTTATCAGAAAGTTCCTTCACGTCTTGAGCAATTCTGCAATGATTTAAACAAACGGCGTAGTGCCATTGAACCTACCGATGTCGCAGCGGTTTACGATTTAAGTTTCTGGGCTCACTATGAGTTAGTGACCATTCATCCGTGGGCCAACGGCAACGGGCGCACATCAAGGCTATTGATGAACTTGCTGCAAATAGAGTTCGGCGTTTTACCCACAAAAGTTCTCAAGGAAGACAAGAGCGAATACATACAAGCCCTTATCGATTCTCGTGAAGATGAAAATATCAATATATTTCTCGATTGTATGGCACAGTTGCATCTGCAACACCTCAAGACCGACATCGACAAATATATCAAATCAGCGGATGTGGAAATGGTCGATAAACAGGCATTGAAAAAGAAAATGGTCGATAAATGGTCGATAAAGCCATCGCTGGCAGAGAAAATGGTCGATATTTTGGTCTTTATGGCCGATAAGAGAGAGACTACCACAGAGTCTGTTGTGCATCAATTCGGCTTTACAATCACTACTGCAAAACGCTATATGCGGCAGCTGACTGAGTTCGGCTACATTGAAGCGCAAGGCGGAAACAAGAACCGCACCTACCGCATATCAACAACGAATAGTCTGGGCAAAATATATAATATATAATTCAGAATGTAATTTCCCGTCTTTCGTGACATTTCTTCAGCGGTATTGGCTCGTTTTTTATCAACCATATCCAATATAATTAACTGACGTCCAGATTAGTCCTTTAGTGCGATTGGTTAAAAATCACATTAGTATGTACGCAGAAATTCTCCAGAGCAAGAATATATATTCTTATAGAAGGCAGGTAACACGTTTACTGTAAGATGTTTGCAAAAAATAACTCAGGCAACAATTTACCACTTCATTTAATTTAATAGTTCAATCGGATTTTAAACCAATCGGCCTAACTTTGTCCCGACACAAATATCACTTCGGCAATGAGAATGAACGACAAACCACGGAAGCAGGAACCGAAAGGTAACTCTTATCCCGTCAAGGCTGACCAGACGGTTGAAGAGTTCCTTGGGCGCATTATGCAGGGCAAGAGCCGCACGTCGATTAGGCAGCTGCTGCAGAAGGGTGCCATCACGGCCGATGGTGTCGTACTGCGCCAGCTCACCGACAGACTCAAAGCCGGACAGACGCTTTTCATCGGCAAAAAGCCCGACCCTGTATTCCCGATGCCGAAGGGGCTGCGAATTGTTTGGGAAGACAAATGGCTGATTGTGGTGAAGAAAGAGACAGGTCTGCTCACGGTGGGCAACGACAGCGAACGATACCAGACGGCGCAGAACTATCTCGATGCCTATATGCGGTTCAAAGGCGAAGGCGAGTGCATTTTCATCGTCCACCGCATTGACCGCGACACATCGGGCATCTTGATTTTCGCCAAGAGCGAGGAAGTACAGTTCCGCCTGAGGACTACGTGGAACGAGTCGGTGCAGAGCCGCCGTTACATTGCCATTGTTGAAGGTTGCCCCGATGAGCCGGAAGGCACCATCGACACTTGGATTGACGAAAATAAATACACAATGGTGATGCACGTGACCAAAGAAGGAAAAGGTAAACGCGCCATCACCCACTATAAAGTGCTGAAAAGCAACGGTCAATTCTCAATGCTTGCACTCGAGCTTGAGACGGGGCGCAAAAATCAGATTCGCATCCATATGAGCCACATCGGGCACCCCGTGGCCGGTGACGGCAAATACGGCGCCCACACCGATCCCTGCGGACGGTTGTGTCTTCACGCGCAGCAGATTGAGTTCATCCACCCGATGACTAAAGAAGTTATGGAATTCACATCGGAAGTTCCGCATGAGTTCAACGCTCTGTTTAAAAAGCAACGGCCGGCTGCAACATCGCACAACCGGCCGGCTTAAATCTGCTCTTATACTGCTTAAAGTTTGTCCAATTCAGCTTTGAGTCCTTCGCGGTCGAGTCCCTGACCGATAAAGACAATCTTCACCATCTTGTCGCCATACTCTTCGTCCCAATCGTGGCGCAGCTCGGCGCTTTGGGCCAGCAGTTGCTTCTGCTCGGCTTCGGGTGCGGTGCAAATCCACTGTCCTGCCTTTACAAGTTTTTTCTGCGTTCCGGCCTGGTCGAACATATACGACATGTCGGGGTCGTCGCTGAAATAGCAGATGCCTTTGCTGCGGATGATGTTCGACGGCCAATTGTTGTTCACAAAAGTCTCGAACTTTGTGTAGTTGAAGGCTTTGCGCCGATAGTAAACATACGTTCCGATGCCGTACTCCTCGGTCTCGCCTTCCTCCTCCTCGTCATCTTTCTCAAGCTCGGCCACCCAACCGGCTGACATTGCAGCCTTATCGATATCAAACTGCTTGGCGTCCATAATCTTATGAAAATCGAAATCGCAGTAATTGGTCTCAATTATTTCAGCCGTCGGTTGCAATTTCTTGATGACGGCGCGGATAAGTTTCAACTCGTCGTCCGACACTTCGGCCACCTTGTTCAGAATGATAACATTGCAGAACTCAATCTGCTGAATCAGAAGGTTTTCGATATCGTCATCGTCGATGTTGGTGCGGGTGAGTTGGTTGCCGCAGCCGAACTCGCGGGCCATACGCAAAGCATCGACAACGGTGGCAATGCTGTCGAGACGGCACGGCGCCGGCTGATTGTACTGACGAGCGTAATCGCCGATGGCCACAATGGTCTGCGCAATAGGCAGCGGTTCGCAAATGCCGCTGGCTTCAATCACAATATAATCGAACTTGCCGGTGCTTGTGATGCCGGTAATCTGGTCGATGAGATCGGTTTTGAGCGTGCAGCAGATGCAGCCGTTGCTGAGTGCCACAAGGCTATCGTCTTTGCTGTTGACAATGCCGCCTTTCTCAATGAGCGACGCATCGACATTTATCTCGCCGATGTCGTTCACAATCACAGCAATTTTCAATCCCTGATTATTTGCTAAAATCTTGTTCAGCAATGTCGTTTTGCCGCTTCCCAAATATCCGGTAAGCAGCGTTATAGGTACAATTTTGTTCATCTCTCAAATGATTTATTTGTGCCGCAGAATTACAAAAAATATGGCAAATGGCCGATATATTTTTTTGAACGGATTGCTGGTTAGTGCAACCATTACTTGCCTTTTTTCGTTTATTTTTTGTATCTTTAACTCGATTTGTGTTGAGCAATGAAAGAGTGGCTGAAAATATCGACCATTATTGTCTTGGGCGCTCTGCTCGGGGCCTGCCATCGGCAGTCGAATGCCGATGACGCGAACATCAGCCATGACCTTGACGCTATTGAGCTGCGCGGTACACTTCTGGCATTAACCGACTACAACTCAATCAGTTATTTCACATATCGCGGCACACCGATGGGCTATCAGTACGAACTGCTGCAAAACCTTGCAAACAAGTTGGGTTTGAAACTTGAACTTGAGGTATCGAACAATCTTGAGAAAGATTTCGACGACCTTGCCAACCACAAAGTCGATTTGCTGGCCATCAACCTAACCGTGACTGCCGAACGACAGAAACTGATGAATTTTACATCGCCGATAATGGAAACGCGGCAAGTGCTTGTTCAGTTGTCGGAAAGGCAGAGGCGGCGCAATAATCCCGACTACGACGGCTCGATGAAGATTGAATCGCCACTCGATATGGCCGGCAAGACCATCCATGTGGTCAAGAATTCGGCTTTTGCCGAAAGGCTTCGCAACATTGAGTCGGAAATCGGTGACTCAATCAATATTGTTGAAGTTGAAAATATTGATTCGGAACAACTTATTGAGCAGGTGGCGCACGGCGAAATCGACTATTGCGTTACCGACGAGCCTGTGGCAATGATTAACCAAACTTACTACCCGACGCTCGACATCAGCGTTGCAGTATCGTTCCCGCAGAATATGGCGTGGGCAGTGAGCAAGGACAATCCGCAACTTCTGGAAGCCATAAACGACTGGATTGCAGAGACAAGGGGCTCGACATTCCATATGGTGCTCTACAAAAAATACTTCAAAGACCCGAAAACGCTCACACGCGCTCAAAGTCCCTACCTTTCGTTCAAAGGTGGCAGCATATCGTCGTACGACAACGCCATAAAAAAATACAGCAAAATCATCGACTGGGACTGGCGGCTGCTGGCGGCGCTCATCTATCAGGAATCGCGGTTCAAGACCGATGCGCGTTCTTGGTGCGGTGCCTTCGGACTGATGCAATTGATGCCCGAAACGGCCGCCACATATGGTATCGATTCCACATCGTCGGCTGAAGCTAACATCAAAGCGGGTGTGAAATATCTGAAATGGATTGACAAACAACTGGTTGACTCCGTGGCCGACAAAAACGAACGCACAAAATTTGTGCTGGCGGCGTACAACATCGGGTTGGGGCACATTCTCGACGCACGGCGTGTGGCGAAGGCTAACGGCGGTAATCCTGATGTTTGGGACGACGGCGTCGATTTCTATCTGTTGCACAAATCGGAAGCCACATACTACAACCCCGAACTTGTGAAATCGGGCTACTGCCGCGGCGATGAGACCTACAATTTTGTCCGTGAGATTATGGAACGCTACCGAATCTACACAACACTCATAAAATAGTGTGTATTAGCCAAATGGTCGATACAATTGTTACTATGGTTTTTCTTGCGATGTCGCTCGTTTATGCGGTGCTGATTATTCGCTTTTTTTTCGGATTCAAGAAGATTGGCCGACAACCACATCACAGCGGTGCAAGGCTGGCGGTGAGCGTTATAGTTCCGTTCCGAAACGAAGAAAGCACAATCGGGCGGACACTTGAATCGCTACTTGAACAGCAGACCAACACTGACTTTGAGATTGTAGCTGCCGACGATCACAGCACCGACGACTCGGCACGTGTGGTGACTGACATTGCCGCTCGGAACCCGCATTTGCGATTGGTTGAATCAACGGGACAAGGCAAAAAAGCCGCACTTGCAACCGGCATTGACTCTGCCCATCACAACGCAATAATTACCGCCGACGCCGACTGCACCTACAACAGCCATTGGCTCGATGCGATGTCGGCCACATTTGAGCAGCAGGGTTGCCGATTGTTGGCCGCACCGGTGGTGATTGGCGGCAGGCTGAATTGGTTCGGGAAGTTCCAATTTGTCGATTTTGCAAGCCTTGTCGGTAGCGGAATCGGCGCAGCAGGGTGCGGCCACCCCATAATGTGCAATGGTGCGAATCTAATGTTCAGTCGACAGACATACAATGAGTTAACCGATCCGCTCAACTCAAAATTCGCTTCGGGCGACGATGTGTTTCTTCTGCATAGCATCAAGCAAAACTTCGGTGCAGACAGCATTTGTTTCGCCGCACAACCCGAAACAATTGCCGAAACCCGTCCGGCACCGACCGTGGGCGCATTTCTGCGACAACGCACGCGCTGGGGCGGCAAAGCCACGGGCTACACCGATGCCGACAGTCTGATTGTAGCTGCAATTGTTGCCGCCAAATCGTTTTTGCTCTGCATTGGAATTGCCGCACTGCCGCTGCTCTGGAAGCCAGCACTTGTCTTATATCTGACAAAGTTGGTGGCCGATACTCTGCTGTTGTCGGCTGTATGCAAGCGGTTTGGCAACCGCCGATTCTTGTGGTGGATGCCTGTGTATGAGTTTATTGTGGCGGTTTATATATTATGGGTATTTGTTTCGGCTATTTTCTCTTCGGGCAAACCCACTTGGAAATCTTCGCGGAAAGAGGAATATCGTCACACCAAACATAAAATTTGATACCTTTGCGGACTTTTGTTAACGAAAAGTATGATGAACACACTATATCCGCTGAAATTCACACCGATTCTCAAAGAGAAGATTTGGGGCGGCAACAAACTGTCGAGCGTGCTAAACAAACAGCAAGACTCGATGCAGAAAATCGGCGAAAGTTGGGAACTGTCGGGGCTCGAAAGCGACTTGTCAGTTGTGGCCAACGGCTTTCTGGCGGGCAATACCATCGACGAACTCATTGAGGTTTATATGGGCGACCTTGTTGGCGACGCCGTATTCTCGAAATTCGGCACCAGTTTCCCTCTGCTGTTCAAATTCATCGAAGCAAGCGACAATCTTTCTATTCAGGTGCACCCCAACGACGAGTTGGCAATGAGCCGCCACAACTCTTGGGGCAAAACCGAAATGTGGTATATCATTGAGTCGGAACCCGATGCAAAACTTATTGCCGGATTCAACCGCCCGATGGACAAGCAGAAATATCTTGAACACTTCAAAAACGGCACCCTGCGCGACGTATTGAATTGGGAAAACGCAAAGCCGGGCGATGTGTTCTTTATTCCTGCCGGACGTGTTCACTCAATCGGTCCGAACATTCTGCTGGCCGAAGTGCAGCAAGCATCCGACATCACATATCGAATCTACGACTGGGACCGCGTTGATGCCAACGGCAAAGCCCGCGAAATGCATACCGACTGGGCTGTTGACGCCATCGACTACACATACCTCAACGAGTACCGCACACCGTACACGGTCAACAAAAACAACAGCGCGAAAATTGCTCAATGCCAGTATTTCACTGTCAACATTCTTGATTTCTCGAAGAAAATTGATATCGACTACGGCCGGATTGACTCGTTTGTGGTGTATATGGCCGTCGAAGGCAAAACACTCATCAGCGCACCTGGGCTTGCGGAACCTGTTGAGATAACGAAAGGCGAAACCGTGCTCATCCCCGCCGAAATGAAAGAGATTGAACTGACTCCACTCTCAGGCGAATCAAAATTGCTCGAAATCTATATTTAGACTTCAGTCCACAGACTTCAGTCACAATTTAATAAGAGCCTAACGCCTTATAATTTGGCTTAAACTCCTAAATTCCAACTCCTAACATCCTGAAAACACCTCGTGCAGAATCTCGTACGAGTTCACTTCCTTCATTGTTGGGATGCGGAACTGATACCATTGAATCACTGTTTCAAGCATAAAATCACGTTCCTGACGCGACATCTGCACATCGCACAAGTTGTTGTATTGGCAATCAGCGAAATACGCAATCCGTCCGAACACTTCGGATGAAACATAATGGCGGTGAACTGGCCGCACCGCAGTGCTGTGCCCCTGTTCCAAATCGAAAAACTGATGACCGCTGTCGATACTCGGGAAAAATCCCAAAATGCGGCTCAACTTGACCATAAACGCCAGATGGAAAAACTGCAACCCCGCCTGCATCTGTTCCAGAATCTGCACCGACGTATCGATGAACTCGAACTGCGCATCGTCTTCGGCTTCCTCGCGGATGCTTTTGCTCACCACCTCGGCCATAAACATCAACAATGTGCTTTTGCGAATATCGGAGGTGCAGTTGACAAGGTTTGGGGCTGGCTTGTACTCGGTAAGTTTCTGTACGTCACGCTCTGACTTATAAGAATATACCACATCGAGCAGCGACATTGGATGGAACGCACCCATTTTTGAACGGCTTTTACCACCAAAACCATACACCATCAGAGATATACGGCCGTGCTGTCGCGAAAGCGCCTGAACAATTATCGACGAATCGCTGAAACGCGTGTGGCTCAAAACAACTATGCGGTCGGTGCAAAGCATCGGGGATGGCTATTTGACTACGTGGATTTTGCCGACATTGCGAGTTACTCCGTCGGTTGTAGTGCACTGTATCAGATAAATACCTGTCTCGACTCGGCGGCCGTCGCGGTTGCAGAGGTTCCAAAGGGCGCTACCGCCATTGCTCATTGTCTCGTGAACCAGATTCCCGCGCAAGTCGGTGATTCTGACCACAGTTTGCTCAGCAAGACCGCGGATGGTCACATCGTCGTAATAATCGGGCGGCACGGGGTTGGGCGCAGCAAAAACGCTGCTCATTCCAGCATCGGGCTTTGTCGATGAAATGACAGCCGACTGCAAACCCCGGTCGGTTACAATATAAATAATACCCTTATCGTCATCAATGGCAAGCGACATTACATTGTTCGAGAACAACGGGGAGTTGTCCTTGTTGTAGGCCGCATACTGCTCCGTACCGTCGGGCGAGATTACAAAAAGTCCGCCACTCTCGGTGCCAATCCATTTGCGGTTGCCGCCATCGACAGCGATGGTGTTCACCACCTCGGTAATCAGCAGCGACTGGTAATAACCCTCCTCTATCATTTGCGGATAGCGGGCGAAAAAGTTTTTTCCTTGAAGAATATATTCGGGATGGTCGTACACATAGACACCTTCGTCCGAAGCTATCCAAACTGCACCATTGCGGTCCTGAACAATATCGTTAATGTTCGAGTTAAGTTCGCCACCACTCTCATTGCAAGGCAAAAAACAGAGATAGTTGTCATCGGATGCGGTCTCGGGTGTGCCATTGGCATTCCAAACCAATATTTTGCCGCCACGTGGCTGTACGAGCCATAAATCATCATTACGAGTGCAAATAAGTTTTCCAGTGTGCTGGCCAATCATATTACCACCATAGTTGCAACTATACCAATCACCACCAGCCGTACGGACCGAAATTGGAATTTGTGAGAACGCATTAGCTGTCCACAAATTGCCACGACTGTCAAAAGCACACCCACTCACAGCATCTCCATAAACCTCATCTTTGTTTACCGTAATATGCTGCCCCACACCATTATTATACTCCCATATGCCATAACGCCAGGCAATGGCTATATAATGATTTGGATTGCCGTGAGTGGCAAAACCTATGACATCGCGCATTTCTTCCATTTCAAGGAAAACATTTCTATCAATGTGTTCCCATCTACTACCGTCGTATGAAAAAACATCAGCAGGGATATACATGTTTCCACTTGGCTGACTGATTCCTCCCGGCGCCACCAATAGTTTCCCTGCATTGTAGCACACACTATAGAATCTGTTACTCCATGGGCCTTCGGGCACAATCGCCATAAAATCGCCATCGGAGTAACGGCCTAATGAGTAATACGAGTCGGAATACCATATCAAATCACCATCGGCAAACCCCATTGTTACATATTCTGTCTCCAAAGTCGCGTGTTGGTGAAGATTGGCTTCGTAAGACGTCATACCAACGCTGGTACACACTACAAGAAGACCATCGCGACTTGTGAGCGACTTTACGGATGGTAAACTATCCCAAACCACGGTCCAATTTTGACCATCGTAAGCCATCACGCAACTACTATTGTCATCATAATCTTCGCTAACATAAAGCTTTCCGTTGAACTCACAGCCCGTGTTCACCCACATCCGCTCAGTGTCGATGCTTACATACTCCCAATTTCGAAAATCAGAAAGGAACAGATTATCGAGCCGCCCACGTATCAACCCGTATTCAGAAAATGCGTACAGATACTCCCCGAATACCTGCGAGCCTTTAATCTTAATCTGCCGGCCATCATTCGTCAACACATAGGTGTCGACAAACTTCCGTAACTTTAAATCGACGACTGTCAGGCCGAAATCACATGACAGATAAGCCTTGTCGCCATCAAAGTTTATGTGATTGACTCTTTTCGACACAGACATGTTCTTGTCCTTCAGTCCCGGCATATTGAAAATTCTTTCGTCATCGTCGATTAAATCGATATTACCATTGGTGTAGCCAACAACAAGTATATTCAACCTCTCGTTGTAGGCAATACTGCCCACACCCATATCGGACAAGCCCTCGATTGTGGTCAGATGGCGAATACGTCCATCCTCCTTGTCATAACAAAACAGTCCCACACCGGCCGCACAATATACCTCCGTGCCTGTTACAGCCACCGATTGCCCATTTGTGTAATTCAGATGGTCGCGCCACGAGTTATCGACAATTTGCGCCTGAACCTGAAGCACAAACAATAATAAGACAGCAACAGCCGATAGTCTTGTCATAAATGTTTTGTTTTTTGCAAAGATAATAAAGACCAAAGATATTGCACGACACAATATATATATCGATTTTTGCGACCAACAATAAATTTTGTGAAAATGCGACGGTTGCTAAGCATGCTGTTCATATTGCCCATACGCCTTTATCAGATTCTGATATCGCCGCTGCTGCCCAACAGTTGCCGCTTCACCCCCACCTGCTCAGCTTACGCCATAGAGGCTCTAAAAGTCCATGGTCCGGTTATCGGCCTATGGCTAACTTTCAGACGCATAATCAGATGCAACCCATGGGGAGGCAGCGGATACGACCCTGTTCCACCACGCCATTGGTACAAAAACAAAGACTCAAAACCTGCTGAATATTAACATTGCAGCGTTGATAACAAACATTTTCAGGCACTTGCAACGCCCCCATTTCGACTTAGATTTGCATAAATCATATTTCGAATATGCTGAATATTGGAATTGTAGGACTGAAAAATGCGACACCGTTCATCGACGCCATGAACGAATTGCCCGAATTCAGTTTCAAAGGCATCTACGATCCCTGTCTGCTTTTGGACAGGAATCGCCAGACAGCATTCACCGCATTCATGTCGTTCGGTGACTTGTGCTGCGAGTGCGATGCCGTCATCTTCAGCATCGACGACAATATCTACCAACCGCTTGTGTGTGAGGCTATCCGCCATTCTCTCAATGTCTTTGTGTCGGGCGTGCAGAACTATGAACTGAAAGAGCTCAACGAACTGCTCACCCTGCGCGACGAGGCTTGTTCAACTGTACATATCGGACATCCGCTGATATGTTCCAACCTGTTCCAACAAACAAGGCTTCTGTGCAAACATCCACTCGACATACAGTGTAACATTGTGCGTGACAGTAACCCAAACCTGGTGTCACTAGCCCGTAACGAGATCAGCATGTTGCTCACACTGGCTCGTTCAAGCGTACACCGCACCGCAGTTAACGTCTACTCCAGTTTCAGCAGCGTGCCCGACTCCCTGCGTGTCAGGCTCGACTTTGACAACGGCACCATAGGTAACATCAGCATCGACCGCTACGGACTGAAGCCAGCGCACAGCATAAAAGCCGTCAACTATAACAGCATTGTGGAAACCGACATTGCCAACTGCAGAATAGCGACTCTCAACAGCGACTCGCCTAATACACCTTCAACTCAAAGCATTGGAGGCGACGGACTTTCTCCGTTAGCCATGCAGTTGAAAACATTTCTTATATGCGTAATGGGTGGAAACGAATTGCACAACAGCCTTGAAAACGAAATCAGCACAAACATGGCTTGCCAACGCATTCACGAAAAAATGCGCATCAATTTCAACGTATTCTGACATTGCGGCTTAGGCGCTATACAATGAAAGAGACTACAAAATGGCGTAAAACGACATAAAACCATGCTTTTCAGTTCATTAACATTCATCGGTTTTTTCCTGCCAATTGTTCTTTTTCTCTATTTCATTATTCCACAACGCACATACCGAAATGCTATTTTGCTTATAGCAAGCCTATTGTTTTACATGTGGGGCGAGCCGAAATTCGTTTTTCTGATTATGGCCTCAGTCCTATTCAATTACGCAATGGGCATATTAATAGCCCGCAAACCGCTGAAAACATTGCTTTTACTTGCAGTATCAGTCGACATTGGTGTTTTATTCATTTTCAAATATCTCGGATTCTCGTGCATGATTGTAAATCACCTGATTACATTTTTGCATCTCAATCTGGTTGCAGTTGTCGATTTAGCGCTGCCAATAGGAATATCGTTCTACACTTTCCAGCAAATCACCTATCTGGTCGATGTCTATCGGAATCCGCAACTTGTGCAGCGTAACATTCTGAATCTCGGACTCTATATTGTTTTCTTTCCGCAGCTGATAGCAGGCCCCATTGTTCGCTATCACGACATTAGGCTGCAAATAGCCGAAAGACGAGAGTCGCTTGACGGTGTTTGTCTGGGATTTCAGCGATTCATTATCGGACTGGCAAAGAAAGTTCTGATAGCAAACAACATGGCATTAGTATGCGATACCATTTATGCCGCCGACTTTTTCTCCTACGGCCCTGCCGCCGCATGGATAGCCGCCATTGCCTATACTCTTCAGATTTTCTACGATTTTTCAGGATATTCCGACATGGCAATCGGTCTCGCTAAAATATTCGGATTCAATCTATTGGAGAATTTCAATTATCCTTATGCGGCTCATTCGGTGACCGATTTCTGGAGACGCTGGCACATATCGCTCACCAATTTCTTCCGCGACTATGTTTATATCCCTCTCGGGGGAAACCGTTGCGGAGAACGGCGAACAGCCGCCAACCGCGGCATTGTCTTCTTCCTGACCGGTTTGTGGCACGGAGCGGCATTCAATTTCATACTTTGGGGCTTGCTGCATGGTGCCGCCATGACTGTCGAGCGAGCCTTGAAACTTGACGATATTAAAAATAAGATTGGCCGCCAACTGTACCGCATTGCCACACTTTTGGCAATAATTATGCTTTGGGTACTGTTCCGCAACGGCACCATGAGCGGACTACACTTATGGCAGAAAATGCTGGGATTCAATAGTCTGCATCACGGAGTCGCCACCAACTTGTGGCTGTTTTTTGTCGATTGTAAATTCTACATTATTCTCGCGGTGGCGGTCCTCTTCGCTTTTCCTTGGTGGCGCGGCATCAAAATAAACACGGAGGCTGCATTGTCGTCGATTTTATCGGTTTTGAAAGGTGCAGCGCTGATATTCCTGCTTCTGCTTTGCATGGCCAATCTTGCCAACGGAACATATAACCCATTCATTTATTTCAGGTTCTGACATGAAAAAGGCGATTCAAATAGTGTTTTTGGCGGTTGTATGTCTTATCCTGATTTTCCCGATAATCGGATTCAACAGAAAAGGCGAAGTCTCGGCTATCGAAAACCGCACGTTGGCCGAAAAACCAAAATTCAGTTGGGAAAGTTTTGCACCTTACGATTCATATTTTCAGGACCGGTTTGGTGGGCGCGACAGTTTGGTGAGATTCGCCAACTGGTTCGATTACGATATTCTCCACCGCAGTCTGCACAATAATCTGGCAGTTGGCGGACGCCACGGATGGCTGTATTACATCAGTGCCACCGACGGCGACAACCTTGCTGATTTCAACAAAACAAATCTTCTCAATAAAGAGCAAATTGAGCGATTGAAAACCAACATTCAATCTGTTGTCGAGTGGTGCGACTCCGTAAATCTGAAATATCTGTTTGTCATATGTCCAAACAAGCATTCTGTCTATCCTGAGAACTACCCCTACAGCCGGCCTGACGGGGAAACCCGTTCTTCTCAAATCGACTCTGTTTTCCGCGGTCTTGGAGTTGCGTATGTCAACCCGCTCGACACGCTCATCTATATGAAAGACAAAGAAAAAGAGCCTCTCTATTATGAAACTGACACTCACTGGAATCCGATTGGCGCCTACTATGCCGCACAACTAATTAAAAATGAGATTGAAAAACAATTTCCCGATATTGAGTTCCCCGCGTGGAACAAGATTGTTGAGGTGGGCTACAGCGACACCGATGGTGATATTCTACCTCTGCTAAACATAAAGAAAGCAAGAAGCACCAGACCTGTCGTAAAAAACGGAACAACTTTATATACTGACTATTACGAGCAAATTGAAAGCAATGTTCAAGGTCGTTTTCAAACCCGGACCAAGAACAACAAACTGCCAACGGCAATCATTTTCCGGGATTCATTCGGCAAGGCACTTGTACCCTATCTGTCAACTTTGTTTTCGCACGCCGACTATAACTGGAAACAGTTCCGCAATGCCGACAAGCAGTATGTTCTTCAAAACCAACCCGACATTTTGATTTTTGAAGCGGTTGAAAGATATTCGGTTTCAATTGTTGGTGATTAGTTTAGTTTTAAGCCCACAAATGACCTCAAACGGTAACCATAACGCAACACTGATGTAAAAATATCGTCGTTACGTGAAAATTTGGGCATTAATTGCAATATAAACACCATATTTGGCGTTTGAAATTGATAATCGCGCAAGGCAACAATAATCGCAATGAAGGAAAAACGACCACGCCTGCAAGTAGTCAAATATATGTCGTCAGACTATGTGGCAGCATTGTGCGCATGGGTATTGCTTTTCATCTATCGCAAAAAGTTGGTTCTCACCGACATAACAAACTTCGATATTATTGCGTCGGGCGAACCCACTCTGATATTCGGCATCATTATCATCCCCATTTTTTGGATTCTGCTCTACTACATTGCAGGTGAATATGACAACATATACCACAAATCACGATTGAAAGAGTTCGGCAGCACTGCATTCGTAAGCCTTTTAGGCGTGGTCATTATCTTTTTTGTGCTGATTCTCGACGATGACATCGTCACCTACCGCAACTATTACCGGTCGTTTCTCTACCTGCTCGGCGTCCATTTCGGGCTAACCTACACCTTCAGACTACTGCACACCAACGCAACAGCCAAACAGATACAAAACCGCGAAATTGGTTTTTCGACACTCATCATCGGCTGTGGCGAACAGGCGCTGAAACTCTACAACGACATTACAAGCAAACCCAAATCGGCGGGCGAGCACTTTGTTGGCTACATCGACATCAACGGCGGCAGCCACAATCCAGAACTAGCCAGCCGCATACCTTGCATGGGCACCATCGACAACCTAATCGAAGCCATAAACAGCAACAAGATCGAGGAGGTGATTATTGCCGTTGAGCCCGACGAGAAACCAAAATTGCAAGAGATCATAATAAAGGTGAAATCGACGCCGGTCGAAATCCGCGCCGTGCCCGACATTCTCGACATTATCTCGGGTAATGTTCGCATGTCATCAATTTTCGGGGTTCCGCTCATCGAATTGTCGCATGACACCATGCCCGCATGGCAGGCCAACGTTAAGCGATTTATGGATGTAACAGTCTCTGTAATAGCAATTTGTTTACTAATGCCGATTTACATTATTATTGGCGTTTGCGTCAAACTCTCGTCTAAAGGACCGATATTCTACCTTCAGGAGCGAATGGGGCGCTATGGCAAACCTTTTAATATCATTAAGTTCAGGACAATGATTATCGATGCCGAAAAGTACGGCCCCGCGCTCTCAAGCGATGGTGACCCGCGTATCACACGGCTGGGGCGGTTCATGCGCAAAGTCCGACTCGACGAACTGCCACAATTCATCAATGTGCTGAAGGGCGATATGTCGCTTGTTGGGCCACGCCCCGAACGAGCCTTCTACATTGAGCAGATTGTGCAGAAAGCGCCGCACTACTACACTGTTTTCAAAGTCCGCCCGGGCATAACATCCTGGGGACAAGTGAAATACGGCTACGCCGAGAATGTTGACGAAATGGTTGACCGACTAAAATACGACATTATCTATCTTGAGAACATGTCGCTCTATCTTGACATTAAAATCTTGATTTACACGATTAAAACCGTGCTCGAAGGCAGCGGGAAATAATTGATAACGCTGAAAGAAACTAATCGGAAAGTTTCGGAAACAAAAAGAAAAAGGCCGTCTAATTGTCAACAATTTAGACTCAAACACGCAAGGTTTGTTCCTTTGTCATTTGACACACATTCAAGACTATCTTGAATTCTAAAAATCCTTCTACTCGTCTGTACGGATTTTGTAAACTTTAACCTCGCGTTTGTTCTGCTTATTGATAGAGATGAAGTATTGTTTATCTTTGGTATAGAGCGATTTAACATCCATCTTCATCTCGATGTGCGGACAGCCGCGCGGCGTAATATCGCAAGGAATAATGTCTTGTGTGTTCTGCTTGATGTCGAGACGGTGATATTGAGTCGATACGCGCGAAATTTTCACATAAAACTGCTGATTTGTAGTGTCGATGTAGGCGCTCGAAAAATCGACCCAATCGGTCAGGCGGAAAAGCGCAACCTGCTTCCAATCAGCCAATGAATAAGCCACAATGAAAGTCGGCTTGTTGCCGTAGTTGACAATTATGTGCTTGCCATCTGGCGAAAGGAAAAGCTCGTTGGCCAAAACCTTTCGCTGCATATCCGGCTTAAGAGTTACAAGAAATTGATAATCACCACTTTGCGCATTTATATTAATACAAAAGCACAAAGAGAAAAAAGCCATCAGGAGGCCTATTTTGAAAAATCTCATAGCAAATTCATTTCGATAACGTGCAAATATAAAAAAATTGAAATAAGGAAGTCAAATGAAAACTCAACTTTAATTCGAATCGGACATAAAAGATGAAATCGAACCGCCATACAAGAGAGAGAAAAAAAACGCTTGTCACAGCCTTTTTTATCCCGCCTTCACTAAGTATAAATACCACCTTTTTTGGGCATAAAATGGCTATCGCGTCTGCCTATTAACCCCTACTTTTGCAGCGTTAATAGGTGGGTATGGGCAAACTTTACGACCAATTGATGGAAGATGTGCGTTTTGTCGAGGGACTGAACGCCTGTATGAACTGCGGAATGTGTACGGGTGTGTGTCCCGCGGCGGAATTCTACGATTACGACCCGCGCCGCATTGTGGACGAAGTTCAGAAG
>JAGCFC010000031.1 GCA_017650325.1 Salinivirgaceae bacterium
ACGGGTGTTACAAAATAGCTGTTTTCAACATCTTTTTGGCCGAAAGCCAGCGTTGCCGAAGTTAAAGTGGCGATTGTGATAATTGATTTCAAACTATTCATTATCAAGATTTTTAAGTTTCAAAAACGCTTTGCCCAAATTGTCTGTTATATTACTTGCCGTAACGAATTCCATTCCGTCGGTGCGGGCGGCAATGTCGCCTGCAAGACCGTGAATACCCACGCCCAAAACAGCGGCCTCGGCGGGGGTGTACTTTTGAGCCAGCAAAGATAAGATAATTCCTGTCAAAACATCGCCGCTACCGGCTGTTGCCATTCCGGCGTTGCCAGTAGTGTTGAAGCGCACCGTGCCGTCGGGTGTGACCACTGATGTAAACGCGCCTTTCAGCACGATTATTACATTGAGCCGCTGCGCCAGTTCAATTTGTGTCAGCATCCGCTCGTAACCTGTCGTGTGCTTATGCGTCAGGCGGTCAAACTCGCCCGGATGCGGTGTTAGTATAGTGTTGGGCTTCAGGCTGTTGAGCAATTTGGGTGTGTCGGCCAGAATGTTGATGGCGTCAGCGTCAATCACCATTGGGGCGGTGCAGTTTTTCAGAAGTTGCGCCAGTCCGTCGCGCACTTGTTGACTCTGTCCGATACCGGGGCCGATTCCCACAGCCGTAAAGCGTTGCAAACGGTCGGCGGTGCAATATTCTGTCTGACTGTCGTCGATGTTCAGAATAGCCTCAGGCACAGCCGTTTGCATTATCTGATAAGCCGATTGCGGTACGTGGACTGTAAGTAGCCCGCAACCGGTATGCAGACACGCACGAGCCGCCAGAACAGCCGCACCGCTCATTTGGTAGCTTCCTGCCGAAAGCAGCGCGTGGCCGAACGTTCCCTTGTGGGCAAACTTTGACCGTGGCTTGACAAGCCGCGCAAGGTCGGCTTTTTGCGTCAGATTGAAGGCCGTTTCAGCACTGTCAATGGCCTGTTGGCTTATGCCGATAGGCAAGATGTGAAATTGTCCTACAAACGGCTCATTTTCAGCAAAAAGGAACGACAATTTTGCCAGTTGCAGACTCAACGTGTGTGTCGCCTTAATAATTGCGCCCGTATTCTGCCGGTTGTCAGTGCAGAACAATCCAGATGGTATATCAATTGCAACTATCTCATTTCCAGAATTATTGATATGCTCAATCAGTTCCGCCCAATAGCCTTCCACAGGTCGGTTCAAACCTGAACCGAATATGCCTTCAACAACGACGCTTTCGGGGTCGATAGAAGGCCTCGGGTCGCCTTTGCTGATGGTTTTAATTGTCACGCCTTCAGTTTGTTGCAGGCGTACAAGATTCTGTTGGCAGTCGGCCGATGTGGTGCCGATTTCAAGCTTGTAAACCATTATCGGGGTGCCCATCATCGATTTCAGTTGACGGGCCACAGCCAGAGCATCGCCGCCGTTGTTGCCCGAACCTGCAAAAAAGGTGAACGGGCGGTTGTAGAAGCAATAACGTCCAAATAGCCAGTCGGTTATGGTATTTGCGGCGCGTTCCATCAGGTCGATTGAAGCAATCGGCTCATTGGCGATTGTGTATCGGTCGCACTCTCTGATTTGGGCTGCGTCAAGTATCTTCATCGGCTTGACAATATTATATTTAGACGTTACTTGTCGATGCTGCTGAAATCGAACACCTCGTCGTTTTTCAGCTCAACAAGCGACTCGTGGTCGCACTTGATAATGCGGCCGGGGAATTCCTTAATCATCGAGTAATCGTGCGTTGCAATGACCACAGCGCGGCCGTTGCGGCTGATTTCGGTGAGCAAGGTGAGAATTCCGCGCGATGTCTCGGGGTCGAGATTGCCGGTTGGCTCGTCGGCCAGGATAATTTCGGGGTTGTTGAGCAATGCGCGTGCAATCACCACACGCTGCTGCTCGCCGCCCGACAGCTCGTTGGGCATCTTATAGCCCTTCTGCGACAGCCCAACCTTGTTCAGCACATCCTGAATGCGGTTCTCGATTTCCACCTTGTTCTTCCAGCCCGTGGCCTTGAGCACAAAGAGCAGATTCTCGTGCACGTTGCGGTCGATGAGCAGATTAAAGTCTTGAAACACAATGCCCATCTTGCGGCGCAGGTAGGGAATTTGCTTGCGGCGCAGATTCTCGAGTTGGAACCCGGCCACCACACCGCTGCCTTTTGCAAGCGGAAGGTCGGCGTAGAGCGTCTTGAGCAGGCTGCTCTTGCCGCTGCCGGTGCGACCGATAAGATAAACCAACTCGCCGCTGTCGATTTTCAAATCGATGTTGGTGAGAATAACATTATCAGGCTGCGAAATGGTTGCGCCCGTAAGCTCTATTTTGGTGTCCATCATAGCTTTAAACGTTTAGAAGGTTAGATGGCGGAAGGCCAGATAAATCCTTCAAACCATCATTGACAAAAGTATTATTAATGAGTATTTAAGGCACAATTGGTCGCCGATTTAATAAACATTCTTTTGTTAATTAAAACATTTGAGTGGCAAACACCGCAAAGTTGAAATCGATTTTATTTGTTTCGGATAAAAAGAGTCGGATTCGGACAAAAATCCGTGCCGGTTCAGCAAAAAAATGGTTCAAAAACGGGGATTTAGGCAATTCCCATTTAGTACATTTTAATATGCACAGAAAATTATTAGCCAATTGTTTGGCGGCTGTCATTTCACTAACAGTTTTAAGTGCTTCGGCACAGAAATCGCTAATCTACACCGATGAGGACTACGATTACCGCGTAGGCGTCGATTTGTTCAACAAGCAGCACTA
>JAGCFC010000213.1 GCA_017650325.1 Salinivirgaceae bacterium
AACTGGTGGCTACGGCAACACCTACTTCCTTTCGACAAACGCTATGGGCTGCAACTGCTCTGCTGCAATTGCCGCTTACCGCAAAGGCGCATACTTTGCTAACCCGTCATACGTTCAGATTCACCCGACTTGTATCCCGGTTCACGGTGACAAACAGTCGAAGCTGACACTGATGTCGGAGTCGTTGCGTAACGACGGTCGCATCTGGGTTCCGAAGAACATCGAGGACGCAAAGAAACTTCAGAAGGGCGAAATCAAAGGCTCTGACATTCCGGAAGAGGACCGCGACTACTACTTGGAGCGCCGCTACCCGGCATTCGGTAACCTGGTTCCGCGTGACGTTGCCAGCCGCGCCGCTAAAGAGCGTTGCGACAAGGGCTTCGGCGTAAACAACACCGGTTTGGCCGTATTCCTTGACTTCTCGGAGGCTATCAACCGTTTGGGTATCGATGTTGTTCGTCAGCGTTACGGCAACCTGTTCGATATGTACGAAGAGATTTCGGACGTTAATCCGGGCGAACTTGCAAAAGAGATTAACGGTGTTAAATACTACAACCCGATGATGATTTTCCCGGCTATCCACTACACAATGGGTGGTCTTTGGGTCGATTACGAGTTGCAGACTTCAGTGAAAGGTTTGTTCGCCATTGGCGAGTGCAACTTCTCTGACCACGGTGCAAACCGCTTGGGTGCTTCGGCTCTGATGCAGGGTCTGGCCGACGGATATTTCGTTTTGCCTTACACCATTCAGAACTACCTGAGCGACCAAATCACCGTTCCGCGCTTCAATCCTGACAGCAAAGAGTTTATCGATGCTCAAAAGAAGTGCGAAGCCGATGAGGATGCTTTGATGAACATCAAGGGTAAACGTTCGGTTGACTCTATCCACAAGGAACTTGGCCACATTATGTGGGAGTATGTTGGTATGGGCCGCACCAAAGAGAGCCTTGAGACAGCGCTCAAGAAACTGAAAGAACTTCGCAAAGAATTCGAGACCAATCTGTTCATCCCTGGAACTAAAGAAGGTATGAACATTGAGCTTGACAAGGCCTTCCACCTGAAAGATTTCATTGTGATGGGCGAGCTTATCGCGTTCGACGCTCTGAACCGCAACGAGAGCTGCGGCGGACACTTCCGCGAGGAGTACCAGACCGAAGAGGGCGAGGCTAAACGCGACGACGAGAACTATTTCTATGTTGGTTGCTGGAACTATCAGAACAGCGACGACAAAGAGCCTGAACTGCTGAAAGAACCACTTAAGTATGAGGCAATTAAAGTTCAAACTCGCAACTATAAATCTTAATTAACTCTTTAAAGCAAATAAGAAATGGCTACAGATAATATAATGAAAGTGAACTTGAAGGTTTGGCGTCAGGCCGGCCCGAAAGAAAAAGGCGGTTTTGTAACTTACGAGAATGTTGAGACTACGCCCGACACATCGTTCCTTGAGACTTTGGATATCTTGAACGAAAGCTTGATTGAGAAGGGTCAGGAGCCGATAGTGTTCGACCACGACTGCCGCGAGGGTATCTGCGGAATGTGCTCGCTCTATATCAACGGTCACCCGCACGGCCCTGCAACTGGCGCAACTACATGCCAGTTGTATATGCGCCGTTTCAAAGACGGCCAGACAATCACTGTTGAGCCGTGGCGCTCGGCTGCGTTCCCTGTTATCAAAGACTTGATGGTGAACCGCAACGCCTTCGACCAGATTCAACAGGCTGGTGGCTACGTTTCGTTCAACTGCGGTGGTGCACAGGATGCCAACGCTATTCCAATCTCGAAGGTTGACGCTGACGAGGCTATGGATTCAGCTACTTGCATTGGTTGCGGCGCTTGCGTTGCTGCCTGCAAGAACGGTTCGGCAATGTTGTTTGTATCGGCAAAGGTTTCGCAGTTTGCTCTGCTGCCGCAAGGCCGCGTTGAGGCTGCAAAACGTGTTAAGGCTATGGTTGCCAAAATGGACGAACTCGGCTTTGGTAACTGCACCAACACCCGCGCTTGCGAGGCTGAATGCCCGAAACGCGTTTCAATCAGCAACATCGCTCGTTTGAACCGCGAGTTTATCTGCGCAAAACTGAAAGACTAACAGTTTTACATAGTATAGAAAATCCCCGTTACCTGCTGGTGACGGGGATTTTTTTTGTGCGTTTTTGAACGCAGATGACGCAGATTGAATGGATTTGCGCGGATTTTTTTCGCACAGACGACACAAGATGACACTGATTCCTAAAAAATGTCCCGTTAGGGACGGCAGATAGGTAGAAACCGTTTAACCACAAACGTTTAGCGTGCCGTAGGTACGCGACATTGGTGTTTGTATCGCACCTACGGCGCTTCATTAAAATGTGCGAATTCGTTCTACCAATCTTTTGCGCCTACGGCGCAGTCAATCCGTTTTCTTATCCAAAATACTTGAACTCGTCAACCAGCAAGCGATAGATTTCGTCTTTCACTTCTTTTGATTTTGCCATTATCTGTTGATGGATGTCGAGCAAGTCTGATTTACAATTGATTTCAGCATATTTCTTTATTTGAATTATGCCGCTGTTCATTGTCAGAAAATCAGGGTAATCGAAATATTTGAAATAAGGCTCGTCTTGTAGGCCAACGTGTTCTATCTTGCTCTTTATGCAATAGTTATTGCGGAATGTAAGATAGAGTTTGTCAACTAAACTCACCAATTCCATTGCCAATTTGTGCTCGTCTTTGATTTGTGGACGCAAGGTTGTACGCCAGAAACTCTCTTCGTTCATTGGCGACATTGGGTTGTCAACAAAAATCTCTGGTGCGCCCTCAACAGGATTGTCTTTCTCGAATTTTGTTACCACGCAACGGTTCTCGGCATAGCCGAAAGCAAAGCACAAAGCGTGATAATAGTCAGCAAGTTCGGACTTTATTTCGGGTGCCCAAATGTCTGATTGATTGTAACACGTAGGGTAATTGCCATTGAAAGCCTTTGTCATTCCAAACCAACTTAATGTGGCTTTTGCAGATGGCAAATCATATGCACAATAACTTAAATGGTCTGCTGTACCTGACAATATTTGTGAATAATTTGTATTAATAAAAGGAACATCCAATCTCATCCAAATTCTATCGCATTTATTTGTCATTCTATTACACGTGTCCTGTTTTATGCGGACGGGAGTTATATCATCCATAAAACCTATAAATGTCCCATTGTGAGCACCATACGTTTTTTTATTTAACCGCCGCCTGTCATTTAATGGTAGCCCCCCATATACTTGATTTGATGACAATTCCGTTTTCGTAGGGGTTCTCATAAAATCATATCTTGGTTGTCGCTTTCCCTCAATACAAGGTAGAGTTGTTCTTATCTCATTTTCGTTTAATGCAAGTAAAATTGTTCGATAGCCTTCGAGTTTCTGTCTAATTTGACCAGATAAGTTATCAAGCGAATCCTTCCATCTTATTTCTTGCAAATCTCGTTTGGCAAGATGACAGAAGTCATCTATCTTGACAATATTCTTACGTTCACCATCACTTTGGTCGAACCGCCAAATTGTGAAGGCTATTGGGAATTTCTCGACATCCTTAAAAAATTCTTTGCCGTTGACAATGAAGCCTTTTTCATACTTGAAATATCGGTCGAAAATCTTACGGAACGGGATAAAAGTTTGACGTGGGAAAAGCCACGATGTAGGTGTGAAAATCATCAAAAGCGGATTCATTTCGGGGTTTTGGCTGTGCTGCCAACGTGCGATGTTTAAAATCTGCCCCAAAAAAGCAAGACAGCGGTCTTTTGCGGCATCATTTCCTGTGAGTTCCATTATGCTTGGGTGCGTATCATAGTCCGAATCTGTACTCACCCGCTTGCCCTCATTCTCATCGGTGCTTTTATAAGGTGGATTCATCAGAAAAGCCAGCGGTTTGTCGAGTTGCCGGCCTGTCTCATCCAACGCTTCCAAAATTTCAGTCATATATTCTTCTGCCGACTTGTCAAGGAAGTTTAGCCCGCGGTCTTCTTTTGTTTTGGGAATAATGGTAAAACCTGCGCTTGCCATATCAAGGTCGTCTTTTACGGCAAGTTTCATACGCCGCTCAATGGTTTTCAGCAAATCGGGCTGTAATTCAGAAATAATTTTGTGCTTGATTCGCCCACGCCAACTTGTTACAAGGTTGCCCGACCCACCTGCGGGATCAAAAATTATGTACTTGTCATCGAGCTTTGCTTCGATTTTTTCGTGAACATACCAAAGTGCAAAGCGGCTTAAATTGATGTCGGTAAAGTAGATACCGTGTTGCTCAACATATTCGGGCATTATGCGGCTCAAAACTTCGTCGAACCGGCTGAAATAGTAATCGGCCGTAAAACCCTCGCCTTCGTTTGTATAGATATAATGACTTTCGACAAATTTCTTAAAATCAGTTTTATAACGCGATTCAATATTGATTTGCTCGCTGCTTTTGCTTGAGTTTTGGCTAATAATTTGCACATCGTTGTCATCAGGGTCATTATCAACGACCAAAGAAGAAGAATCCCAAAAACCGACCATTGAATAGAAGCAATGAACAGCATCTATCGGGTTGGTATAGAATTTTTTAAGATATTCAATGGCATTGATGAAGTTGTATCGGATTTGGATACGACTATCTTCCATATTCTGAAGAAGCGTATCAAAATCGAGCAACAGTATGTCAATTAACAATGTGTCACTGCCTGAAATCAGGCAAGTTGCTGATTTTAAAATTTGATTTTTTAGTTCGCTGGACTTTGTTTTTCCCGCATTGATGGGACCCATTGAACTTGCCGAAATAGTTTCATCGCTGTCGGCAGCCAATTTACGTGCAAATTCAGGAATATTGGCTATTCGCCAAAATCCTAAAAAATCGTGAGTTATCACGCAGATATTATTGAAACTCAATCCTTTTTTTGCATAATGCAATGCTTGATAAAAACCTTTCAACCAATCTTCGGTTTTCGATTTCAACTCGACCACGAGTTTGCCAACTATGTAGATGTCAGCTCTTTCGGCATCTGTCTCAACCTTGTATTGTTTGGGGAAAAGTTTTTTGAAGTATGAATCAATTTCGTACCGCTTTGCGGCTTCCGATTCAGGTGCAAGAATGTACTTTTTTACACCATTCAGTTCTTTCGATAATTTTTCTGCCATAGTGGTAGATTTTTCGCATTCGCTACTACCACAAATGCTGGCTGATACAAACGAAAAGCGTGAGTCCTTCTATCGCGTTCACGAAAGGAGCCTCAGATGAACCTTCCGCCAATCTCCATAGAGTCCCACGCCGAGCGTGGACATCAATCCAATAATGGAGATTGTCGGAAAGCAACAAGGCTTTCCGTGAAATATATATGCTATTTGTACCTATCCGCTAAAGAATCAAGGTTCTGAGGCTTTTTTCTTTTTGAACGCGTTAATAGCTAATGCCGTGTTATTTAATTATTTATCTATTCAAATGTCTGTTTCGTACTAATGTGTTTTTAGTCCAACTCAAATATAGAAAAAATAAAGCTATGTTTTGTTAGTTGCGTATCTCTGATTAAAAATCTGTGTCAATCCATTCAATCTGCGTCATCAGCGTTCAAAAATTCGTGAAAATCAGTGCTTTCTGCGCCAGCAGAAACTGTGCAGTCTGTGCGAAAAGTAAATCTACCTTCAGAATCGGGCACAAAAAAAAGGCGGAATCACTTCCGCCTTTTTCCTTATATGCAAACTTATGATTAAGCGTACATAGCAACAATTGCTTCGTAAAGCTCTTGCTGACCTGAAGTTTGTTTCGGCTCGTTAACCTTCTTGCCGTACTCGTAAGCCTCTTCAAGAGTCATCTTACC
>JAGCFC010000032.1 GCA_017650325.1 Salinivirgaceae bacterium
CGAATAATTGAATGCTTTGTCTTTCACTACAATAGTGTCATTAGGCACGCCTTTGGTATCATTTATATAATCTTCATTGCCGATATAGACAAGATAAATTGAATCGGCGATTTCACTGTCAACCGTACCGTTGATTGTGAATGTTTTTGAATTCTGAGTGCACGATGCCATCAATCCGACCAGCATTGCGCCATAAATAGCAAGTTTGTTCATAATGAATTAGTTAAAAATTAAATAATGAGATCCAAATAAGTGTTTGCAAGAGTTATCATCCGAACTTCACTCCCACCAGCAGCATATCGTCGGTTTGGTGAACCATTTCGCCAGTTTGTGGTGACGTGCGCCACTCGTCAAAAGTGTGCTCAAAGACCAGTTTCTGCTGATTTAAATTCAGGTGCTGATTGGCCATAATCAGTTCGCGGAGGCGCGGTGCAGTGAATTTCATAGCATCCTCCTCAGCGTTGAACTGGTCTGTCACACCATCGGTATAAAGATAGATGACATCATCATCTTCGACATCTATAATATTGTTAGTAAATGGTTTATCGACATTCATCTGCGTGCCGATCGGCATTCGGTCGGCCTCGTACTGAATCAGTTCGCCACGGCGCACCAGCAACAATGGGCGGAACGCTCCTGCATACTGCACGCATTTGGCCTGCGTGTCGTAAATACACATGGCTATGTCCATACCATCCTGGTTGGTGTAATCGTCGGATTTCTGTCGCAGCGACTCCCGCATTTTTGTTCGCAGGGTATTGAGCAATCTTGCAGGCGACACCTCCGGTCCGTGCATGTTCGAACTCGCCACAAGGTCGTTGAGCATCGAGATACCCAAAATACTCAACAATGCGCCCGGAACACCATGCCCCGTGCAATCGGCCACAGCAAGAGCCTTGTAACGGCCAATCTGCGTAGCCCAATAAAAGTCGCCGCTGACAATGTCGCGCGGACGGAAAATAACCATACAATCACCGAAAATCGAGTTCATAAGTTCGATATTCGGCATTGCAACATCTTGAATATGACGCGCATACCTTATTCCAGATATAATCTTATGATTTGCCTCATTGATGAGATGGTTCTGCTCGATCAGATTCTGTTGAGCAGCAGCAAGAACGGCATTCATTCGCTTGCGCTTGATTGTGCTGACCAAAAAGAGCACCGCCAATC
This sequence comes from Salinivirgaceae bacterium, assembly GCA_017650325.1. GTDB lineage: Bacteria > Bacteroidota > Bacteroidia > Bacteroidales > SZUA-534 > RUG13583. The sequence goes on from JAGCFC010000032.1 coordinate 1,174, forward strand.
CCGACACCAAAAAGAAACCAAACAGAATTGACACAATGATGCGCCGCTGATTCGACTCTTTGATTTTGTGCGTCAATTCGCGCTCACGCTCCGCAATAACACGCTCGTTGAGTTTCGCGGTATACTCGGTTATGAATCTCGTTTGAGTAAGTTTGTATTGATTGTTTTTTGAGTTTTCCGCCAGTAAATCAGAATATTGCCGCTGCGAATAGCGATAGGCTTCGGCATAGTTGCCAGTTGCCGCATTAAAGTCAATCAAAGTCTGATAAAGCGCGGACAATTGAGATTCGCCATCGGGACGAGATCGGATGGTACTGATGGTTTGATCGATAACCTCGCGCGCCTTGCCATATAACTTTTTCTGCATCAAATAATTGATGTAGGGTATCTGTAAACCGATGTAAGCAAAATCGTAGCCGTAATCGTCACTGATTTTTGTGCCCAGCTTGTAGTAATAAAGACTCGAATCGAGAAGCTGGCGGCTTCGTGCGACATCAAGTTTCGACTCGTAAATATAAATCTCACTCAATTTCGGCACCGAATAGAGCTGCATACTTATGTCATTAATGCTGTCAGCTATATGGTACGATTTGATCATCAAGTGTTTAGCATGGCGTAAAAGCGCAATATTGGTATCGCTATAATGATCGTGGAAACGCTCAAGCGCAGAATGTCCCAACCCCGAAAAATCATAAGCCACTCCGCGCTTATCATTGATTTTCATATCAATATCAAGCGCACTCTGATAGAATTCATCGGCATTGTCATAGGCCAAATTGCCGATGTTGAGAATACCCAGATATTGAAACACACGTGACATATATGCAGAATCAGAAAGCCGGGTGAAAAGCTCAAAACTCTTTTGATAATACTCATCGGCAAGAATGTAACTCTTTATCGACATGAGAGTTGTGGCGTAATTCATGTAAGAGAAGGCCAAATCGCGCTCGCGTCCCAACGAGTCCCAAATTTGAATGGCTTCCATGCGATGATTCATTGCCTCAACAAAATCGTGCCTGCAGTGGCTCACCCAACTTAGGTTATCGTGTGCATCGGCTTTATATTCAATTATTTGAAGCTTCGATGCAAGATCGTGTTCAATCCTCGCATACTTCTCAATCGTATCGACATTCGGGTGAACATGGCACATTTTGTCAATCGCCTCAAGTTTTTCAGCATTGTCGGGCAATGCTCGCACAACATTCAGCAGACTATCAGCGTCTTGTGCTAAAAGCCTGATTGACAATGCGAGTAAACCCACTACTGCCAACAATTTAGCTTGTTTTGATTGAGATAACAAGTCGTTTTATTTTATGACCTCTCAATTTCGGCATTTTTTTAATTCAATCGCATAGGTGGGCGAACAAAAATCCGCATCAACGAGAATAAATTGAGTCAAAATATTGAGTAACAATTAAATCGACGATCAGAAAATCTGCTTCGCATGCCGTTTTTTTGACAATTGCAGATATATTATTTCCACGAAAGACACTCAAAACTTACATTTGCACAAAAACCGAATGATATGAAAGGATTGAGAACCACAATTGTTGCCGCCCTGATGCTGACAACGGTCACTGTTTCGGCGCAAAAACCTTTAACACTGGAAAATACAGTTCCCGGTGGAAGCGAATTCAGGAAACATTACAACGCTCCCGCATATGGGCAATTCGCCGGCAACAGCGACATTTTTATTGCCACCGAATCCGACGGATACCATATCGGCGATGCCATAATATCACCGAAACAGATAGATAAAACCCTTACTGACAACCAAAAACAGCACATGAGTTACATTGTGGGCTGGCAGAATGCCGAAATGGTTTGGGTATACTCAAAAAAAGGTTCTGCGGCATACGCTATAAATCTGAAAACGAACACAATAGCCGATTCGATAACGCAAATAGACGATGACGGTGAAACTGATTTTTCTCCCAACTTCAAATATATTGCATATTGCTACGGTTCAGATCTTTACGTCGCCGGCCGCAACGGCAGCCGCAAGGTGAACGCCGACTCGCTGCCTGGCGTAGTGTACGGGCAAGCGGTCCATCGCAACGAATTTGGAATCGAAAAAGGTACATCCTGGTCGGAAAGCGGGCGGCTGCTGGCTTTCTACCGTATGGACGAGAGTATGGTTGGCGAGTACCCGATTGTTGACATCACCGAACGTGAAGCCGCTGTCAAACCCATACGCTACCCAATGGCCGGCGATACAAGCCACGAGGTTCAGATTGGCATATACAATACTGACAATCAAAACATTGTTTATCTCAAAACCGCATCGCCCGTTAATCGATATTTCACAAATATCGCCTGGTCGCCCGACGACAAGCTGCTGCTTGTGGCCGAGCTGAACCGCGAGCAGAACCACCTGTGGCTGAACGTTTACAATGCGACCGACGGCTCGCTTGTCAAGACACTTTTCGAAGAAAAGAATCCCGAATGGGTTGAGCCGTGTATTGCTCCGCTGTTCATCAGCAACAGCCAGTTTGTGTGGGTAAGCGAGCGCGACGGGTTCAAGCATCTGTATCTCTATGACATAAACAAATCAACCTGCAAGCAACTCACACGCGGCAACTGGTGCGTGACCGACCTCTACGGCTGCAATCGCGCAAGCGGCGAGATTTTTTTCCAGGCCAACGCGGAGGGCTACCTGACACGCGACATCTACAAAGTTTCGCCGAAAGGCAAAACAACGCGGTTGAGCAACGGCTACGGCGTCCACTCGGCGCGTTTCAGCAAGGCGTGCGGCCGCTTTGTCGACGATTTTTCGGCACCCGACTACGCCATTTTGAGCACCCTGCGTAACGCTTCCGACGGCAAGGTCATCGACACGCTGAAAAACGTCCGGAACACCTACGAGGGCTACACGCTGCCAATAATCAAAACCGTGAATTTGAAAAGTGCCGACGGCCGTTTCGACCTCTGCGGACGGCTCATTCTACCTGCCGATTTCGACTCCACAAAGACCTATCCTGTAATCGATTATATGTACGGCGGACCGCACTCTCAGCTTGTTGACGCAAGCTGGCTCTATGGCGCGTCGACGTGGAAAATGTACTTTGCGCAGCAGGGCTACATTATGTTTACAATGGACAATCGGGGCACCGAAAGCCGTGGCGTTGAGTACGAGCACTGCATTCACCGCCGACTGGGCACTTGCGAAATGGAGGACCAAATGGTGGGAATCAATTACTTACGCAGTTTGCCATACGTTGATACAACACGCATCGGCATTCATGGCTGGAGTTTTGGCGGATTTATGACCATATCGATTATGCTCAACCACAACACCGAGTTTAAAGCCGGCGTGGCTGGCGGTCCCGTGTGCGACTGGAGCCTCTACGAGGTGATGTACGGCGAGCGCTATATGGACACGCCGCAGGAAAACCCCGACGGATACGCGCGTAACTGCGTGGCTGACAGCATCGGACGGCTGAACGGCCGTCTGCTGGTGATTCACGGTGACATCGACCCTGTGGTGGTTTGGCAGAACAGCCTGCGCCTGCTGCAGAATGCCGTCGAGGAGGATGTGCTGGTCGATTACGCTGTCTATCCGCAGCACGAGCACAACGTGATTGGCCCCGACCGCGTGCATCTTTTCAAGCGGATTCTGCAGTATTTCGACGATTTTCTGAAGTAGTTTTTAACTACGAAACGCACGAAAAACACGGAAATTAAGTGTTTGGATAATCCAAACTGAACCGCTATATTTGAGCAACTATAAACTACTTTAAACCATTATGTTATGAAAAAGTTAATCCCGATTGCCGCCGTTGCAATGCTTTGCGCTTGCACGCGCACCGAGCCGAAAAGCAGCGAACCTGTCTATCCGCCGCACAACCGCACGATTGAAAACCTTGTGTATGGTGCAAAATCTGTCGCGACGCATAAAGTCAGAATCGACAAAATTGAGATTACTGACAGCCTAACGCGGATCTATGTGAGCAATTTAGATTTTTTCAAATTATCGGCAGCGCCAAACATTGTGGTGAACGGGCAAAAGTTGGAAATGCTTTCGGCTGACACTGTCGGCATATTATCGGAGACTTCCTCATCAGCACAAAATGGCGAAAGCGGAACGCAGTTTATCCTTAATTTTCAAGATGTTGACAGCACGGTGCAGACAATCGATTTTATTGATACCGACATCAAATTCTGGAACATAGCATTAAACGACAATGCGGCAGCAAAAATAAAGACCGAAACCGAAGTGCCCGATGAAATTGTGAGACAGGCTCGGACTGTCAGCAACGACACTGCTGGACTTGAAAAACCATATCTTATTGATGGTTTCGCAACAGTTATCGGCAAAATCTACGGATATCATCCGCAAGCATTAGGCCAAAACCATGGCGAATACAGAATTATCATTCTAACCGGTGGATTAATGAATAATGGGGATTATTATAACTCACTAATTGCAGATGACGGCTCGTTTGAAGTCACGATACCGGTTGGGCAGAAATACCAAAAAGCTTTAGTTGAAATAGGTTCTAAAACTTTGGGCGAGATTTACATAGCCTGCGACGATACGGTTCGTGTGAGCATCGATATGAAGAAAGCAATCGAAAATGCTGACAGCAAAACAAACAGCCTTGACGGCGACAATGGAGACAATGCATTCTGGAAGGCAACATATTTCACCGGTGCGAACACCGAAATAAACAATTGCGATTACTCGATAATCGGCGATTTCAGCCTTGCCTATATATATCAGGCGTTTAAAAACGAAATGGCAGGAATGACGCCCGACGAGTACAGAGACCACATTTTAGGGATTTATCAGAGCAAATTGAATGAGGTTTACTCTGCGAATCTGAACTCAACAGAAACTGACAAAGTGCCGATAAATCAGAAACTAAAAGAGTTATATGAAATGAAACTGCGCGCCAATGCACTTAGCATATTGAGTGAATATGAGCGTTTTACGTGGAAATGGGAGTACGGCAAGCAGCGCGAGAAATTCGAACCAGACATCAATTATTATAGCGCTGTGAAGGACTTGATTACCGACGACAGCAAAAGTCTTTTTTATGACTATAGCACGATTGGCTACGCTTATAATGCTATTTGTGAATCGGTTACTGGAATCAAGCACAATTATATCGCACCAAAATTCGATGTTGTAAGCAAAGACGGGGAGCCAATTGCTGTCGAAAGGAATCTATCCAAAACAGAAAAGGCTATAAATAAGCAACTTAAAGATATTTTCGGCATTACTAATCCAGTGTATTTCGAAACAAAAGCGGCAAAAGGCTTTATCCGCAAGAACCTTACAACGGGTGAATATTACCATTTGAATGACACCGCTTTAGCCGTAATGCGCACTCTGTCGGACCCGTATTATCTGCAACACGCCGAGAACATCAACAACGGAATGTTCGACTTCCACGACCCGAAATCATATTGGCAACATACTCCAGGTGAGCCAAAAGCCGACTCTCTGTTTGTTGAACTGATTAAAGATTTTGAAGGTAAAGTGCTATGTCTCCATTTTTGGTGCGAAGGAACCATTTCCTTTCCCTGTTCGCCGGGTGATTTGAAAAGCATTGAAAATGAATTGCCTATGGACAGTATAGTGTTCATAAACATCTGCGACGACAAAAACACACGGGAAACAGTTTTTGCAAAGCAATGCGAAACGTGGGGAAACACCAATTACAGGCTAAACATATATATGCTCAACGTGCTATATGACAAATTAGAATTTTCCGGCTGGCCTAACAGTCTGATTGTAAACAAAAAAGGGCAAATCGTAAAGAAATATAAAGGCACAGGTTCTGATACCCAAAATAGCATTAAAGCCACTTTGCTCGAAGAAGCAGCAAAGTAATCTTATCGATTGCTAATCAGCATCTTCCACGTTCAGGTTTTTGAAAACCAAATCAGGTTCAAAACCTTTCTGGATTAGATATGCGGCGGCTTTGCGGTTGCGCTCGAAGGGCTTTAGGGCGCGTAACTGGCGCAGTTTTTTGTCGCGCTCGGCTTCAAAGGCTTTCTGATAATCCGATTCGGGCAGTTCGGTAAATGCTTCATCGATAGTGTTTTGTGGAATGTGTTTCTGCCGCAGCATAAGACGCGTTTTAATACGTCCCCAATGGTTGAAGCGTGTTTTGTCGCGCACGTAGGCGATTGAGAAACGCAGATTATCGACATACCGCTCATCGATGAGTGAGGTGATAATGCGCTGAATGTCAGTTGACTGAACGCCCCAATTGCGCATTTTCTGCTCTAAATCGAAAGTGCAGCATTCGCCCTTTGCCGCCAGCAAGCGGCAGCGTTCCAAGGCTTCTTCAAATGTCATTTCGCGTTCCATACGGCACTCACCATTCTGTCTTTTCCATAAAAATCTTGATGCAACTCAACGTTGCCATACTGCATATTTTCAAGCAATTGTACTGTCTCTTTGCCATACCGTTCGTTGATTTCGAAAAACAGCATTCCACCATTTTTCAGCCACTGCGCTGCAAGTTCGGCTATGCGGCGGTAGAACATCAGCGGGTCAGAATCGGGAACGAAAAGCGCCAGATGCGGCTCAAAATCAAGCACATTGCGGCACATCTGCTGCTTGTCGGATTCGGTAACGTAGGGCGGATTGCTCACCACAACATCAAGGCTCGATGGCGCAAATGGCTGATTGTCATCAAAAATACTTTTGCAGACAAATTCAATCTGTGCGCCGTTGCGCTCTGCATTACGCCTTGCAACGGCAATTGCGGCTTCCGACACATCGATAGCAGTAACTTGCGCACCGTCAATCAGTTTTGCAAGCGACACGGCAATACAGCCGCTGCCAGTGCCCACATCCACAATCCGCGGCGACGGCGCTTTGCAGCAGTCAGCAATGAGCCGCACCAACTCTTCGGTTTCGGGACGCGGAATCAGCACATCGCGGCAAACGTCAAACGACATTCCCATAAATTGCTCTTCGCCAAGCACATACTGCAACGGCTCGCCGTCGGCAAGTCTTTTTAGCATGGCTTTTAGCCGTTGGTAATCAGTTTCTGATATTTTTGCATCGGGATAGGCGATAGCCTGAACGCGCGTGAATCCGAAATATTCAAGCAGTTCAAACACAATCTGTTGCAACTCGCGCCCGCTGTAAATCGGTGCCAGTTGACTGCGCATTTCGGCTTGAATGTCGGCTAACGTTTTGTCCATAACGCAAATGTAAATCGATGGCGATGAACGAGCAAGCGAACGATGAATTTTTTATGCGCCGATGCCTACAACTGGCGCGGTTGGGCGCTGGCACGGCCGCACCAAACCCAATGGTGGGCGCGGTTGTGGTGTGCGACGGCGTGATTATTGGCGAAGGCTATCATCACCGATGCGGTCAGGCTCACGCCGAGGTGAACGCCATTGCCGCCGTCAAAAATCCCGATTTGCTTTGCCGCTCAACCATTTACGTCAGTCTTGAGCCCTGTAGCCACTACGGCAAAACGCCACCTTGCGCCGACCTGATTATCAGCAAGCGCATACCCAACGTGGTGGTTGGTATGGTTGACCCTTTTGGGAAAGTCAACGGCAACGGAATCAATAAGTTGCGTGCTGCTGGCTGCAATGTGAAGGTTGGCGTTTTGGAAGATGAATGCCGCCAGCTGAACCGCGCGTTCATCACTTTCCACACAAAAAAACGCCCGTACATAATTTTGAAATGGGCCGAGTCGTCCGATGGTTTCATCGATGGTGTGCGTGGTGCCGACAATCGTCCTGTCTGGCTGACAAACGAGGCTTGCCGTGCGCTGGTTCACCGCTGGCGTGCCGAGTCGGGTGCCATAATGGTGGGCTACAACACCGCTTTGCTCGACAATCCGCAGCTCAACGTCCGTGCGTGGACAGGCCGCGACCCGCTACGCATTGTCACCGATCGGCAATTGCAACTGCCTGGTAATCTGCATCTTTTCGACCGCATCCAGCCAACGTGGCGGTTGAACACCATCAACAACGACGGCACCGAAAATCTGCAAAACGTTCTGCTGCCGTGGGGCGACGCAATGCTGCCCGCGCTAATGCAGCGGCTGTACGACGCGCAAATCAACCAACTGATTGTTGA
>JAGCFC010000214.1 GCA_017650325.1 Salinivirgaceae bacterium
CATTGGATGATTATAAAAACTGTGAATATCCTACACTTTCGGCTTGTGTTCTAGATTCTGCAGCCAACGCTGTTTGCATAGTACCCAACGAATACATTCTGATTATCAATGAGTATCAAGGAATAAATCATTCATTGATTTTGGTAGGTTATGTATAAATGTAGGGACGTGGCACTGCCGCGTCCGCATAAATCGGATAAATTTGGGTTCGTTTGGTTAGAAACAAACAATGATTATCGCACTCGCCATCGCCGCCGTTCTGGCATTTCTGTTTTACGCTTCGTACAGCATAAAATCGCAGGTGTATGTGAAGGCTCTGTGCCGCGTCAAGACCACCGAAAAGGTTGTGTATTTGACTTTTGACGATGGTCCCGATGCCGAGCAGACACCCCGAGTGCTCGATGTGCTGAAACGTAACAACGCCAAAGCCACGTTCTTCTGCATCGGCAGCCGCATTGCAGGCAACGAACAGATTCTGAAACGGATGATTGATGAAGGGCACGCCATTGGCAGCCACAGTTTCAGCCATACCAACGGATTCCCGCTTTTCAGCCGCCGCCGCATGATTGCCGACATTGAGCAATGCCAAAAAGCTATTGAGAGTGCAATCGGTACTGCGCCAACGCTATTCCGTCCGCCGTTTGGTGTGACCAATCCAACCGTTGGCAAAGCCGTAAAAACTCTGAATCTCAAAACTATAGGCTGGTCCATCCGAACCTACGACACCAATGGAATCAGCAACGAAAAAATTGCCCGCCGCATCAGCCGTCAACTGCGCCCCGGTGCCATCATCCTTCTGCACGACCGCCTTCCGCAAAGTGCTGAGCGCCTGCAAATGGTGATTGACACGGTGAAAGCGGCCGGATATGAAATTTCATCGGTTATTGCCTGATAGCCGTATTTATTTGCTTTTCAGCAATTCAAGTTTTTCAATTGACGAGGTCTCTTTGGGAGACGGTACGTTTCAACGGAGGTAAAATATTATCTGATTTTCAGTTGTAAAAAGCTTTTTTTTGATTCACAATATCTGAATTCTTAATTATATTGCGCATAATTTACTAACTAATATCACTAATATGAAAAAACTATCGGTAATTGCGGCTATTGCCGCAGGTTTGCTGGCACCATCGGTAATGAGGGCGCAGCAGCAGATGCCACAACTTCCGCTCGACACAGCGGTTGTTTACGGCAAGTTGGCCAATGGGCTAACCTATTACATCCGTCACAACGAGGAACCTCGCGAACGTGCCTATTTCTACATTGCGCAGCGGGTTGGCTCGGTTCAGGAGGAGGAGGAGCAGCGCGGTCTGGCTCACTTCCTCGAGCACATGTGCTTCAACGGCACAACACATTTTCCGGGCAACAGCATTGTCAAATACTGTGAGAGCATCGGCGTGAAGTTCGGCAACAACCTAAACGCCTACACCAGCACCGATGAGACTGTTTATCACATTGATGATGTGCCGGTTAACGACAACAACATCGACTCGTGCCTGCTCATCTTGCGCGACTGGTCGGATGGTCTGCTTCTGCTGCCCGAGGAGATTGACAAGGAACGCGGCGTGATTCACGAGGAGTGGCGTTATCGCACTGACGCACAGCGGCGAATTCTAAACCGCAATCTTGAAACGCTCTATCCCAACTCGCGTTACGGCAAGCGTATGCCGATTGGTCTGATGAGCGTGGTCGATAATTTCGAGCCGCAAACTCTTCGCGATTACTACGAGAAATGGTATCGTCCTGACCTTCAAGGTATTATTGTGGTAGGTGATTTTGATGCAAAAGATATGGAAAAGCGCATCCAGAAAACGTTTGGAGATGTTGAGATGCCCGAGAACCCGGCAGAGTTCAAGCGCTTCGACGTGCCAATGACCCCTGAGCCTATCTATGTGATTGACAAGGATAAGGAGATGCAGCGCACCATTATTGAAGTGGTTTACAAAACACCGGCTATCCCATACGAAATGGCCAACACTACAACAACTTATATGCTGTCGTTTGTGCGCAGCATAATTGAAATATCGCTCAATGCCCGCCTTGCCGAGCTTGCGCGCAAAGATGACTGCCCGTTTGCAGTGGCCGAATGCTATTTCGATAACTATCTGTTAGCCACGACCGAAGACTGCTTTGTTGGCGGCGTAATTCCCAAAGAGGGACGCGACAAGGAAGCTGTGGCTCTGCTGATGCAGGAGATTGAGCGCGCCCGCCGTTTCGGTATCACCGGAACCGAGGCTTACCGCGCCCGTCAGGAGATTTTGAGCTCGGTTGAGCGCAGCTACGACAACCGCGACAAGCAATACAGCAGCTACTATGTGAACAAGGCCGTGCGCCACTTCCTGGGCAACAAACCTTATCCCGGCATTGCAACCGAATATGAACTTTATAAAACGTTCGACCAGCAGATTCCATCCGAACTCTGCTCGCAACTGATGGCACAAGCCGCTGCGTCAATCGATACCAACTTCGTTTTTTTGGCAATGTATCCCGACAAGGAAGGACTTGAAATGCCAACCATCGACGAAATGAAAAAGATTATTACCGATGCCCGCAAGACTGAGCTGGATCCGTATGTCGACAATGTGAAAGATGAGCCTCTGATTGAAAAACTGCCCAAGAAAGGCAAAATAACCAAAGAGCAGCCGTCCGACTTCGGTTACACCGTTTGGACACTCTCGAATGGTTCGCGCGTCTTCTTCAAGCAGACCGATTTCAGCAACACCGAGGTGCGCATGTTAGCCATGAGTTGGGGTGGCAACGCAACCATCACTGACCCGGCTATGCTGCCGACAATCAAGACTTTCAACAGCGTAATTTCAAGCACGGGTTTAGGTAGCTTCACCACAACCGAGCTTCAGAAGAAACTTGCCGGAAAGCAAGTCGGACTGCGTCCGCAGCTGAGCACTTATCAGGAATATTTGTCGGGTAGTTCAACTCCGAAAGACCTGCGTACGCTGTTCGAACTCATCTACATGCGGTTCCAGGAGCCTGCCAACGACGTTGACGGCTTCAACAGCTGTATGGCTCGGTTGCGCATATCGCTCGAAAATGCCGCCAAAGACCCGATGAACGCATTCAGTGACTCAGTCAACGCCACCATCTACGACCACAATCCGCGCCAGATGGACATCAAACTCGAAGACCTTGACAAGGTGAAATATGAGGATGTTCGCCGCATCTACAGCGAGCGCTTCAAATCGGCCGGCGATTTCGATTTCATCTTCACCGGAGCGTTCAACACCGATTCGCTGCGGTTGTATGTTGAGCAGTATATAGCATCGCTGCCAGGCGTGAAAAAACGTGAGCCGCGCCCAACAGAACAAATCGAAACCTATCATCAAGGCTCGACCGAAAACCGCTTTGTGCGCCAAATGGAGACTCCGCAGGCCTTGTTCTACCAATTCTGGCACGGCGCTCACCAGTATAACTTAAAAGAGGCGATTACAGCTTCAGCTTTCGGCTCTATTCTGCGCCAGCGCTACACCAAGTCAATCCGCGAGGAGAAAGGTTTTGCCTACTCGGTATCGTCGTCAGCCGCATTGAGCCGCGGCATTAAGGACGGTCTCTCAGTTGAAATCTACTGCCCGTTCACTCCGGCAAAATGCGACTCAGTAGTCATGTTGGTCCGCCAGAGCATCGACGAAATTGCCGCTAACGGCGTTACCAGCGAAGAACTGACAAGTTTCAAGCTGTTCCAGCAGAAACAATTCGACAACAACCAGCGTCAAAACGGCTACTGGGCCGGGCTGATTGAGGATAAGATAGAATGGGACCTTGACGGACAAACCGAGTTCGTTTCTATTCTGGAGAACCTCTCGTCGGACGACATCCGCAACTATGTGAAGGATGTGGTTCTTAAAGCCAACAACTGCATAACCGTTATTATGCTTCCCGAAGATTTCACCGAGATTGACGGACAATAAGAGGCTCGCCTCCTAAACATAAAAATCCCCGCACCGACAGCCGATGCGGGGATTTTTTTATTGAATCCGAACAGGAAAACTATTCTTTATATGTCTTCACCTTACCAAGTGCATCGTAAACCGAACGCCCCCAGTAGTTGCGCAGACCAAAGCCGCCCGGCTCGCCGCTCAGCGACCAATGGCTGATAACATTGCGCGTGTCGATGTCGAAAAGTACAAACTCGAAAGTTCCCAGCTCTCCTGGCTTGTCGAGTGTTTCCATAATCATTACCAAACCCATTCCATGATTGTATGGCACAATATTCAAATCTTTGACAGTCTTCCGAATAGCGGTGTCGGTAAGGACGTGCCCCTTGACTATTGTCTTAATGGAATCGAGCGGAATAGTATCGTTCATATTGGTGACAGCATCGACGCGGATGTCGTTCATCGGCTTGCCCACAAACTGCGCCACGTTATATTTTTCGGGTTCCATAATAAATAACATATTGATGTCGGCGAAAGCCTTGCGGAGCTTTTCGGGTTCATCTGCAGCACCGTAAACACGGCCTTTCGAGAAATCGATACCATAGAAGGTCATGCTTCCGAGACCCGCCAGCGGACTCGACTTCTTTTGAGCGGAAACCGAAAAAATCAGTCCGCCCACAAGCAACAACGATAACAATGTCCTTTTCATAGTTCTTTATTTTTAAGATTGATACTTAGTCTTATCTAAATCTTTAATTCAAATATTTAACAATCTCAACTATTTATGTTTATGTCTAAGTTTACGTTTGTTTTCTTATCTTAAATCGTAGAATTTCACCGGTTTGCGGCTCATTTCGGGATAGAGCAGCTTGTTGATGTACTCTGGCGACTCGAAGCTGATTGATGGCGCTACACGCACCTTCGAGCGGAAGATGTCTTTGATTTCCTTTGCGTAAGCTTCGTCGGAGCGGAGAGAGCCGATGCGCACCTTGATGTCGTCGGTGCCGAGCTCGTTGGTGAACACCTCAACCACGTAATTCTTCACATCGTGTATGCCATCGAGAATGTCGAACAATGCGGGCGGGTAAAGTGTTGTGCCTTTGTATTTTATCATCTGTCCCTTGCGCCCGATTACCGAGCTGAGACGCATAGTGTTGCGGCCGCACTTGCAAGGCTCGTTATAGTGGTAGCAGACATCACCGGTCTTGAATCGCAGCAATGGCATTCCCTCGACGCCAAGCGATGTGATTGTCACCTCGCCAGGCTCATTGTCGGCAACGGGCTGGTTGTTCTCATCGAGGAACTCAACAATAATCAGTTCGGGCTGCACATGGCCTCCATTGTACTGGTCGCAATCGGTAAACGACGACTGCATCTCGGTTGAGGCGTATGTGGTGTGCAGCTTCAGCTCGGGCCATTTTTCGTTGATGCGCTGACCAAGCGTGGTGTAGGTGCCATCGGGTTTGTAGAGAGCTTCGCCAATGCAGATGCATTTTTTCAAGCTCGAACTATGATGGTCGATGCCGTTTTTCTCGGCGAAATCGGCTAGCTTGACAAGGAACGATGGCACGCACATGCAGCACGTGGGGTGAATGCGGTTGATGGTGTCCCATTGCAGCTCGGGAATTCCGTTGCCCACGCGCGACACGCCCATACCCACTTCGCGGCAGCCGAGAAAATAAGCCAGACCGGCCATAAACCGGCGGTCGATGGTGACCATTTCCTGCATAATGTCGTTGCGGGTGAGTCCGGCCGTGGTGAACGACAGGTACTCGTTATAGGCCAGACGGTCGAGGTCATTGTTGGTGAGCGCGAAAGTGACTGGGTTTCCCATTGTGCCCGAGGTGGTTACATAGTCGATTATGTCGGCCTTATCCACGCACAAAAACTCGTCGTTGTGTAGTTGAAGATCGGTTTTGGTGGTGACGGGAATCTGCCGCAAATCCTCAATGGTGCGTATTTTATTGATGTCGATATGGTTATCGGCAAACATGCGCTGATAGAATTTTGAATGCGCTTGCAGGTAAGCCAGCGCCTCGGCAAGCCGTGCCTCTTGAAAAGCCTTTATCTCGGCTGGTGTTTTGAACTGAATCTGCGAATCTTTCTTAATCATTATCCTCTTGTGTTACAGTTATATTACAAACAATCATAGCCAATGGCGATTGAAAATCGCAATAACCGCCGAATGACCAACAAATGTAATTATTATCGGTGTAGTACAGCGGTTATTGTTTTAGAAAGTTGCAGGCGATGTGTGCTGCTGTTTTCCCAATTAAATTTCATTCTTTGTTTCCCAACAAAACATATATATTTGCCAACCGTGAAACTTACAGATTAACCATCAGTAAGCAATGGTATTAGCCAAAGTTTAAAACATTGTATATGAAAAAGATTTTTATTCACATTTTAACCTTTACCTTAGCATTGAGCGGTGTGGAGTCAATGGCACAAGCCGACGGATTCTCGTATCAGGCAGTAGTACGCAACGCCAATGGCGAACTTGTAAGCAACAAGAGTGTGGGGCTTCAGCTCACAATTGCCGACAGCGCTGGCACAAATGTAATGTATAGCGAGACGCAAACCGCGCAGACCAACGCATACGGCGTTATGAGCGTGACAGTTGGTGGCGGGAAGGCGCAGAACAGCGGCAGCCTTTCGGATGTTGACTGGGCTGGCGGCCAGACATGGTTGCATGTGGGAATCGACGCCAATGGCGGTAGCAATTATGCACCGTTAGGCTCAACAAAACTTCAGGCCGTGCCTTACGCACTGTTTGCGGCAAGCGGAGTAAAAGGAGAAAAGGGTGACAAGGGAGAAGACGGCATGGCGGTGCCCGGAACCAAGGGACAGACGCTTGTGCACGACGGCACGGCATGGGTGGCAACCGACCAGCTCTCAGTAAAGAAGCTCGATGTTAAGGGATCCTCAGCCGAGGAGGCGCTTTTCGAGGTTAAGGATAAGGATGGTAACGTTGTTTTCGCTGTCTATCCGAACGAGGTTCATGTGTATGTTGACGAGAATGATAGCAACAGCAAAAAGCGCAGCGGCCTCATTGTAACAGGCCGCAACACTAAAGGCGAGAGCGAGAATGACTATCTGATAGTAAACCCCACAGGCACACAGGTCTTTGTTGACGAGGATGATAGCAACAGCAAAAAACGCAGCGGACTCATTGTAACAGGCCGCAGCACCAAAGGCGAGAGCGAGAGTGACTATCTGATAGTGAACCCCACAGGCACACAGGTCTTTGTTGACGAGGATGATAGCAACAGCAAAAAACGCAGCGGACTCATCGTAACAGGTCGCAGCACCAAAGGCGAGAGTGAGAGTGACTATCTGATAGTGAACCCCACAGGCACACAGGTCTTTGTTGACGAGGATGATAGCAACAGCAAAAAACGCAGCGGACTCATCGTAACAGGTCGCAGCACCAAAGGCGAGAGTGAGAG
>JAGCFC010000215.1 GCA_017650325.1 Salinivirgaceae bacterium
ATAAGGTATAAGGTATAAGGTATAAGGTATAAGGTATAAGGTATAAGGTATAAGGTATAAGGTATAAGGTATAAGGTATAAGGTATAAGGTATAAGGTATAAGGTATAAGGTATAAGGTATAAGGCATAAGGCATAAGGCATAAGGCATAAGGCATAAGGCATAAGGCATAAGGCATAAGAACGGAAACGGGAAACTAAAACGTAAACCATTTAAACCTGTTCAACTTGTTAAACACTAACTAAACCTTCTAAACAGCGAAGCGACTAAACATTGAAACTCTAAACTTTAAAATGACATCCAAGGAACGCTACCGAAATGTGATTGAATGGTTTAAGCTAAATATGCCAACGGCTCAAACCGAACTCCACTACTCTAACGCCTACGAGCTGCTGGTGGCTGTGATTCTTTCGGCTCAATGCACCGACAAGCGTGTAAACCTTGTTACCCCTGCCCTTTTTGCCCGTTTTCCCGACGCCAAGTCGATGGCGCAAGGTACGGTTGAAGAGATATTTGAGTTGGTTAAAAGCTGCTCGTTTCCTAACAACAAGGCCGCCCACCTTCACGGAATGGCGCAGATGCTGACTTACAGATTCGGCGGCATTGTCCCCGACAATATCGAGCAGTTGCAGCAGTTGCCCGGTGTTGGCCGCAAGACTGCAAACGTGATTCTGGCGGTCATCTACAACAAACCCGCGCTGGCCGTCGATACCCACGTGTTCCGTGTGGCGGCACGTATCGGCCTGGCAGTGAACGCCAAACAACCTATCGACACAGAACGCCAATTGGTCAAAAACATCGCTCCCGAACTATTGCCGATTGCGCATCATTGGCTAATTTTGCACGGAAGATATGTATGCACCGCCCGAAAACCCAAATGCGGCGAATGCGGAATATCGGGCTATTGCGCACATTTTGAGAACAGTAAAAAAGATTTACAATGAAACGATGGTTTCCCCGACTGGCCACTTTAACCTGTCTGCTGCTGATTGTCAGCCTACTGGCAAGTTCGTGCGCAACTCAAAAGAAACGCTATAAGGGTTACCCGCCCTGTCCTTGCGAGGGGAAATAAAATCTTCACAAACATAATGTTTCGACTATAAACCAATTACAAGTTTAATCGGTCTCCAGTTCGAAAGCATTCTGCAATAGTTTTAGATCGGGATTTTTTTCGAGCATATAAATGTATTTTTCCTTCGAAGTATAAGGCATTCCTGACGAGGACTTTTCCTCTCCATTTCCTTCGCCATTGCCCTCACCTTCGGTCTCGAATCGCAGGTTTATGTTGGAATTTCGCAGATTGGTACGCAGATAGCCCTCTAATGAATTATGTATGCCCTTGTTATATATGAACTCTTTAATGGTTTCGCTGCTGACAATGAAAATGAAATTAAGCCCTGAATCCGGCTTCTGCGGAATATGACTGCTGAGCAAACCACTTAGCCTAGGCAACCGGCTTACTTCGTTTTTCACATACTTCATCCACACAGCATCGAATTGGTCCTGCGTAAAATCCTCATTTAACTCTTTGATACTTCCTCCTGCCGTGCTCCCATCTCCGCCCGACACGCTTTGCAGAGATATCGTTTGTGGATATTGCTTGTAAACAGGCGGTATTTTTCCACCTGACGTGTTTGATGGTTTTGATGATGGTTTTTCCGGAGAGGAAGATGACGGTTGTGTCTGAGCGGCAGATTGCAGTTTTTTACGCCGCTTCAACTCTCGTTTTTTTTTTCGTACTCAAGGTTGCAGAGCCTCATCAGCGCAAACTCCACCGCCAACCGCTTATTCTGGCTTAGACGATAACCCGACTCCGCTTCGCTAAGTACTTTCAGAGCATCGAAAATGAACCAAGGCTGGCATTTTTTTGCCTGCTCAAGATATTTGGTACGAATATCAGCTCCGACGTCGAGCAATTGAACGGTCTTTTCGTTCGAAGCAACCAGCAAATCGCGGAAATGGCTGCTCAACCCCGACAAGAAATGTTGTCCTTCGAATCCTTTGTTTATTATCTCATCATAGATGGTGAGGCTTGTTGCCACATCTTCTGCCAGAAAGGCGTCGACAAGACGGAAGAAATAGTCATAATCGAGAACATTGAGATTGGCCACCGCCTTGGCGTATGTAATCTCGTTGCCCGAAAAACTGACAATCTGATCGAAAATAGAGAGTGCGTCACGCATTGCGCCGTCTGCTTTCTGCGCAATAACAGTCAACGCCCCCGAATCGGCTTTTATGCCCTCTTTTTCAGCCACTCGCGAAAGTTGCGCAACAGCATCCTCAACGGTTATGCGGTTGAAATTATAAACCTGACAACGAGAAAGAATAGTCGGCAGAACTTTGTGCTTTTCGGTTGTGGCCAGAATGAAAATGGCGTGTTTTGGCGGCTCCTCCAGTGTCTTCAAAAATGCGTTGAAGGCCGATTGCGACAGCATGTGCACCTCATCAATGATATAAACGCTGTAACTGCCAATCTGCGGCGGTATCCGCACCTGATCGATAAGGTTGCGGATGTCCTCAACCGAATTGTTCGATGCTGCGTCAAGTTCATGGATGTTGAACGAGCGATCCTCGTTGAAAGCCTTGCACGACTCACACTCATTGCATGGTTCCATGTCGGCAGTCGGATTCATGCAATTGATTGTTTTGGCAAAAATGCGCGCGCATGTCGTTTTGCCAACACCACGCGGGCCGCAAAACAGATAAGCCTGCGCCAGATGTTTATTGAGTATGGCATTCTTCAGGGTGACAGTAATAGAAGACTGACCAACAACACTTTCAAATGTTGTCGGACGATACTTTCTTGCCGATACTATAAATTCACCCATGCTGTTTATTGTTGTGGCAAATATATTAAAACATAAATATGGCGTGTTGGGAAGTTTTCAACAATCCATAATAACCTGTTTTCCAAACCATACTTTTTTATATAGTTTTGCCAATATGAAATGGATAATTGCCACGATCAGACTTATTTTAGTGATTCTCGGCTCACTGTTTTTAGTGATTGGCGGACTGATTCTGTTATTCATATGTTTTGGCAGTCCAGTCATAAGCCGCTTCATTACAAAGAACTGGGCCAGATATTGCTTACTGATACTAAACGTTAAAGTGAACTTTTCGGGGCAGATACCTTCGCAACGTGTGATACTGATGGCCAACCATCGCAGCTACGTCGATATTTTCCTCACCTTCTCACGCTACCCTGCCTCAATAGTTGCCAAAAAGGAACTGGGCCGCTGGCCGATAATAGGCTGGAGCGTGCGTCTGGCGCGGATGATTCTGGTTGACCGCAGCAGCAAAAGCAGCCTGATTGCCACAATGCGCGCCATCAAGGCAGAGATTGACAAGGGCGGCAGTGTGATTCTGTTCCCCGAAGGCGGTATAAAAGACGAAAAGCTGACCGCACCATTCAAGCACGGCTCTTTCAAGATTGCACAGCTGACCGACACTCCCGTTGTTCCGGCCGCCATATTTTACCACGACCCCAAAATGGTCTGGGGCGACGAATCGTTCCTGACCAACTTCTACCGGCAGATGGGCAATTGGCGTACAAAGGTCGATTTCTGGATTGGTGAACCGATAAAAGCCGATTCCGATGCGGAATTATTGGACGCAGTGAAATCTGCTATCGATTTGAAACTTAACGAATTATCACTTGGGGAACGCAATGATTAAAGTATCAATAAGTCAAGAACTTAAAACAGCCAATCCGGGAATGGCACTTGGCGTGATGGAGTGCCGCGTGCAAAACACAGCGTTCAGCGATGATTTGTGGCGCGAGATTGCCGCCCTGACCACTGAGATTCGCAGCACTCTGACGTTCGACAGCATAAAGGAGCAGCCGCAGATTGCCGCCACGCGCCGGATGTACACTGTTTGCGGCAAGGACCCGAGCCGCTATCGCCCCAGCGCCGAGGCTCTGATGCGCCGCATTGTCAAGGGCAACGACCTGTACCAAATAAACACTATGGTGGATTTGGTGAACCTTGTGTCGATGCGCTATGGCTACTCAATTGGCGGTTTCGATGCCGACAAGGTTGAGGGTGATGTTGTGGCCGGAATTGGTCGCGAAGGCGAACCCTACAACGGCATTGGCCGCGGACCGCTCAACATTGCCGGTCTGCCCGTTCTGCGCGACTCTGTCAGCGGATTCGGCACACCCACAAGCGATGAGGAGCGCACGGCTATGAGTCTCGAAACCAGTCATTTTCTGATGGTCGTCAACGCATACGACGGCCCAGCTTTGCTGCCTGAGTTGTTCGATTACACACGCCAACTTCTTGAGAAATATGCTGCCGCAACCGATATCAGCACAAATATTATTGAATAATGGATGCCGATAGCGATAAATATTTGACATTCAGCGGATATTCCGAAGGTATTTACAAGGAAAAGGGCAGCCGTTTTCTGGCTTTTGCGTGGCCGGTGACGACTGAAGACGAGGTTCGTCAGCATATCAAAGACTTGAAAAAGACCTACTTCGATGCACGTCACCACGTGTACGCCTTCCGTTTGGGTGCCGATATGAAAACCTATCGCTGCAGCGACGACGGCGAGCCGGCCAACTCGTCAGGACCACCGGTTTTGGGGCAGATTCAGTCGGCTAACCTGACCAACGTGCTCATTGTTGTGGTGCGCTATTTTGGAGGCACCAAATTGGGTGTTCCTGGACTGATAACCGCCTATCGCACAGCCGCTTTCGACGCCATTGCCAACAACCAGATTGTTGAGCAGTTTGAGCAAGACCGTTTCACAATAAAATTCGACTACGCCGCAATGAACGATGTGATGCGGGTGCTGAAAGAGGAAAATCCGCAGCAAACCAATCAACAGTTTGACAACCAATGCTCTATCGACCTGTCGATACGAAAAAAACAAGGCGAAACTCTGCGGCAGAAACTATCGAAAATCGATGGACTGGCAATAATTGACTAAATGTGTGTTTATCTGTGGAAACGTGCTAAAAAACAGCGATTTCCACGGGTTACAAGTTGAATTTTGAACGCAGATTACACTGATTGAATGGATTTACTCCGATTTTTTCTCGCACTGACGACACAAGACGACACAGACTTAATCCGCAAGCGGATTTTTGCGCTAACCAAGCGAATCAGAATTGAACCATAAAAACACGTAGAGACGCCATATTATGACGTCTCTACCACAATATCAATGAATTAATATTTTATTCCGCATTTAAACTACGTTTAAATTCATCTTTTGTAATTATGCTATTATCACCACCAACAATGCGGGTAATAATCCAATTATCATTCTTTAGCACAGGTAGATAGTAATAATATCCAGTTAGCACAGAACATTGTTTGTAGCAATCTATCAAGGCTTGAACTTTACTTTTATACTCATCGCTATCGAATTGGGCGGCGTTGCTTACGTTCACGCTTTTAACCTCGAAAATATGAATGCGCTCTTTCTTGTCTTTCAACACAAAATCAGGATATGAAGCGTGAATGCCGTTTTGGTAATACTCGAACTTGATTTCTGAATTTTGTATGAAATTCTTGCCCCACAAATATTTATTCTCTGCATTAAGTCGTTGAGGTTCAGCCGTTCCGTCGGTTCTTAATTGTCCGTAATGAGGATTGGGTTCGCCTACTTCGGTTTCATAAGTTTTGCCGTCTTTCGAAATGTCTTTTAAGAATGAAGCCCACTCTCGCTCTGCCTCGCTGTCGAAAGAGAATTTGTCGTTGCCGTCTTTGCGCTGCCAAACCCAATCGCTGATATTCTGATAATGTTCATTATCAACATACATCGAAGTAAGCGGGAACGACACTTCGCGCTCGTTTCCGTCAGCATCTTTCACAATTTCCATACTCTCCTCGTAGTTGCAAGCGAAGTTGTCGTATTCTTTACGCACGGCATCAATATGCTCGCAGAAGTGCCACCATTTCTCATAATTGTCGGCATAATCGTAGCATAAGTCACGTACTTCGTTTTCTGTCTTTTGCAATTTTGCATACAAGTCGAAAATGCTTGTAGGCGCGAGATTATCGTGTTTAGATTTTTCGTTTATAAACTTGTCAATATCAAAATCTTTTCTTTCTGTGAGTTGCTTAAGGTACGTGGTTTTGATTTTGAGGGCTTGCGGAATATCGCTCTCGCTTCCGAATAGTCGCACTTGTCTTGAATTGTTACCTTTTTTAGGCTCAATACCCCATATCCACGCTGTCATTGCAAGATTCTGCGCATCGGGTGTAAGTTTCTCAAAATCAGTCAAACGAGGATTTCGACGCACGCGCCCCATTACTTGCTCGTCTAATTGTGTGCTTTGTGTACCGCGCACCTGATAGAGCATACAAGCACGAGGTATGTCCCAACCTTCGCTGATTGCCAACTTAAAAATAATAACATCAGTTGTAGCATCATTTTTTGCATAATCTTTCCACCTCGCTACGGGCAATTTTTTCACATCATCATTTGTCTCACATTTATTATCTTCGTTTACAATCAACATCCATTTCAAATGTTGGTGTTCGGTTTTGTTTAAAATGCTTTTGATTTCCGCCCATTCCTCCTCCGCTTTATCCTTATTCGAAATTTGAATAATAAGGCACGGATTTCTGTTCAACAAATTCCTATAATCTTCCTTTATTTGCTCGAATTTGCAAATAGCTGTCTCAACAGAATCTTCTGCTGCGCCCCATTCTATATGCTTGATTAACTTTGCGTTCATAGCCGCATCGTCGGTTATCTCAACATCGGGGTGCTGACCACGTTTAAAATTGGGTGTGGCTGTAAAATTGATAATCTTTTCGAAAAAGGTTGGTGCTATTGCATCAATGTTGTTGGTAGCTCTATGACACTCATCTTTGATAAAGAATATTCTTTTGTTCAAGCCTATGCCAAAAAGATTGGTAGTGACTTGTTCCAGAAAATTGAGCATTGCCCCTTGCATCAGGCGGCCACCTACTTTGTAAAGGTCACACGGAAGAACATAAACATTATAATCATCACCTGTCGGAATAAACAAACTTTCCTCGCCACTGATTTCGGACGAAATCAAGTGCGGTTTCAGCATTGGATAAATGTTCTTGTCGGCGCACTCTTTGAAAGAATTATAGTTTTGCTCTGCCAAATTGCCTTTCGACAATGTTGAAACCAAAAATATAACATCTTGATTTTGAGACAATATGCGATTCATAAAATCGGCCATCATACGTGTTTTGCCACTGCCAGTGGGTGCACGGAATGTCAACTCTCGTTTTGAACCAATTTTTGTCATTAGTTCGGCTACGGCATTCTGCTGTAAATCAATTGCTTCTTGTAACATAGATTATTCCTTTGAATTCCGTTTTAACCATTCAGAATCTTGTTCAATCGTTTTTTGTGCATTATTGAAATTTTGGCAAACCCACTCAACCTTTTCTTGCACTGTCAAAAATTTATCCTTGTCATACAACGTTTCGTCAATCACGTCGAATGGGGTTTTGCCTTTAGAAATTTCTTTATTTGAAACTCTTCCTATTTCATAAACATCAAGATTGCCTCCGTATGGTACATTTTCTTTAGCCCACATAAAATCGCTATTACCATCATAACATTTACCTGTCATAATGCGCCTAATGCGTTCCACTGTGACTTCCGATAACTCGTGCGGACGGCCATATTTGTCACATAATGCTATTTGATTTTCAATGACTTCATTTGAATCTTTAGACGTTTTTTGATTGGCTTCATCTAAATTTTCGTTCAATTGACAAAGAATAAAAGTTCGCTTCCCTTCTGAAACATTATCTTCAAGTAAATTACCGTCTTTAGCTTCGCTACGATTTAATTCAAGAACAGCGTGTGCTGTTGTTCCAGAACCTGCAAAAAAATCAAGAATTATTGCATCATTTTTATCGTATGTTGTTGCTTTTACAAGCAATTCTACAAGTCCAATTGGTTTTGGATTATCAAATAATGTTTTACCAAATACCTTCATCAATAAATCTGACGCATTTTCATTTGTTTCGCAGCCATAACCATCTTTCGATAGTTTCGCATTTGCAAGAAAATTCTTCATCTTCTTTATCTCTCCACCGCTTTTAATATGATTTGGGCGAAATGGTACTTTTGCGATATATATAATGTCATCTGATTTGAAGATTTCGTCAAGAGTTTTTTGAGAATATCTCCATTCACCATCTAATGTGAATTCATTCACATTTTTACCATCCTTTATTATTACATCATTTGTCAAGTATGTAATAATATTTTTATCAGACATATCTTGCGCCTTGTATACACCATCAGGTAAATTAAACGAGACTCTACCTGCAGGGAATGTGATAAGCGCTCGCGGATTTCCAGAATTGTTTATAGGCCACTTTTTCTCTGCTGTGGTTTTTTCTAATGTAAATGGGAATGTATATTTAGAGTCTTTTGTGTAGCATAAAATGTATTCAAATAATGTGACAAAATTTTGTGATAAATACGAAGGCTTTTGCTTTTTTTGCCATACCAGCATTCCCGAATAATTTTTTTCTCCAAACACTTCATCAAACAAACATTTTACGTACGCTTGATTTTTGTCATCAATTGAACAGAAAATCACGCCGCTGTCGGAAAGTAATTGTTTAGCAAGTATCAAACGCGGATAAAGCATTGAAAGCAAATTATCACGAGTAATGGCATTCTCATAATTGGTACGCGCAAACTCACCCATACTGTCTTTGCCATACGGTGGGTCGATATATATAACGTCAATCTTGCCTTTGTACGGAATAAGAAGGTTTTGCATAGCCTCGTAGTTGTCGCCGATTATTAATTTGTGAGTCGGTTTGGTGTCATCGGTGTGGAAACTCAATGCTTCGTTTTTCTTGAAATAACAAATGTCATCTGTCATTTTCTCCAAGCGTGGGTCGAAGTGCAGGCCTGTTTTCTTGTATATGGTACCGAGTTGGGCAATCATTATTGCCTCATTATCGGTTTCCGCATTGGCAATCAGTTTTTTAAGTAATTCTGCGTTTTTCGGTAAAAGAATCTCGTCGGCTACACGTTGGTCGAGATTCGCAATCAGTTCTTCTTTGATATTACTCATATCCCGTGTATTTGTTAGCGGAAGGAAACTCATCGAGGACACAGGTTAAAGCAACACCCAGGAACGCAGTACGGCGTGAACACCGCTTATTGCTTTCCGAGGTATTTGCCGTAACCCGTCCATCTCAACAAGTTCCGTCCACGCCGTAGCACGGACGTTTGAACTCATTCTTGAAAATGGACTCTTCTTTAAATCGGCAAATTTTCGGAAAGTCTCGAATAAATAACCAAACGCTATGATTAATAATATGTTAGTTTAAAAATTTACTCTTATACAATTCGTTTTAAATGAAACATCAATTATTGCCCTTTGCACAAAGCGTAAAAGGAAGCCAAATGTAGGGAATTTTTAGTTACTCCAAACAACTCATTTGCCGCTGCGGCGAGGGACGAGCCGCGAATGTACGGAACAAGCAAGCGGATTGGTGGAAAATCTCGCGAAAGCGTAATAAAAAAATCAATCACCATTTTTTATGATTGCCGCCTCACCAAAATGGCAATTAGTGGGGATTGACCGCCAAGAGCGGTGTTTTCAATTTTGCAGTCGTAAAAAATGGACTTTGGTCCGCAAATGATGATGACAAACAAAACAATTATAATGGCCGTTGCCGCTGTTTTGACGGCTGGCGCGACACAAGCGCAGGACACCACCGCTGCAAAACCGTTCAGTCGGTTCTCGATTGGCGGATACGGTGAGGCCGTTGCGACACGCAATTTCTACAGCGGACACTTCAACCGCTACCGTTTCCCCGAACAACACAAAGACGATAATAGCCACGGGCAGTTCGACCTGCCACACGTGGTCATTAATATTGGCTACGACTTCGGCCGCGGCTGGACAATGGGCACCGAGATTGAGTTTGAGCACGGCGGAACCGAGTCGGCGGTTGAGATTGACGCCGACGAGTCGGGCGAGTACGAGGCTGAAATTGAGCGTGGCGGCGAGGTTGGACTCGAGCAGTTCTGGCTGCAGAAGAGTTTTGGTCCGAAACTGAACATTCGTATGGGCGAAATGGTTGTGCCCGTGGGCGCTGTGAACAAGCACCATATGCCGATTGAGTTTTACACCGTTTACCGACCCGAAGGCGAAAGCAGTATGCTGCCTTGCACGTGGCACCAAACGGGCGTGAGCGTGTGGGGGCAAGTCGGGAAACTGCGCTATGAGGCGATGTTTCTGTCGGGACTCGATGCCGAACGGTTTGGCGCCGATTGCTTTGTGAAATACGGCGCGGCAAGTCCCTATGAATTCAAAATCGCCAATAGTTACGCTGGTGCGGCACGCATTGATTTCCAACCGATTGGCGGGCTTCGGCTGTCGGCAAGCGGATACTGCGGCACCACATTTAATAATACGCTCAAGAGCATTGGAACAAAATACGAGAAGGTTAAAGGTGTGCTCACCATTGGTGCGTTCGATTTCCAATACCGCCGCAGCAATCTGACCATTCGCGGAAACGCGCTTATGGCGCATTTGTCTGATGCTGATGAGATTACAGCGTTCAACAAGAATTTTCCGACACACGTCGGGCAAGACGGCAGCCCAAGCAAACACCAACCTGTGGCTTCTGACGCCGCCACTGCAGGTGGTGAAATCGGATACAA
>JAGCFC010000216.1 GCA_017650325.1 Salinivirgaceae bacterium
GACGGAGTTCCTGCAGCGCGCCAAAGAGGTTGAAATTGACGCAGTTGCGCAGAACGGAGTCATCAAATGCTACGCCATCAGCGAGCACATTGAGTATGCGGGCGTCCACTCGGGCGACGCCACGGTGGTGTTCCCCGCGCAAAAACTCTACTACGAGACAATCCGTCGTATCAAAAAGATTTCGAAACAGATAGCACAGGCTCTAAACATCTCGGGTCCGTTCAATATCCAATTCCTGGCCAAAGACAACGCTTTGCGCGTGATTGAGTGCAACCTGCGCGCGTCACGAAGTTTCCCGTTTGTGTCGAAAATCACCAAATTCAACTTCATCGGAATGGCCACGGAGATAATGCTGGGCAAGGAGGTTGAGCCTTACGGCAAGACGTTCGCCGACATCGACTATGTGGGTGTCAAATCGTCGCAGTTCTCGTTTGCGCGTCTGCTCAAAGCCGACCCTGTTCTGGGCGTCGATATGGCTTCGACTGGCGAGGCGGCCTGCATCGGCGACAATTACCACGAGGCGCTGCTGAAGAGTATGCTCTCTGTGGGCCACCGCGTTCCGTCGTCCGACAAGGGAGTGCTCATCTCATCGGGCTCGTCGAAATCGAAGGTTGAACTGCTCGAGGCTTCGCAAATGCTCAAGGCGAAGGGCTACAAACTCTACGCCACAAGCGGCACGGCTGCTTTCCTTGCCGATAACGGTGTTGAGGCAGAAGTGCTTCACTGGCCCGATTCGCAGAAGAAACCTAACGTGCTCGACTATATCGCAGCGCAAAAGATTGATTTAGTTATCAATATACCAAAGAACAACACGGCCCGCGAGTTGGAGAATGGTCATAAGATTCGCCGCGCTGCCGTTGACCATAACATTCCGCTCATCACTAACGCCCGCCTGGCAAGCGCCTACATCTGGTCGGTTTGCAAGATTGGCGTCAACGGACTGGGAATCAGGCATTGGGGAGAGTATTGATTGGGTGTTGGGTGTTAGGTATTGGGTGTTTTAGTTGTTAGTTAGAAATTAGGATTTAGGAGTTAGGAATTAAAAATTAACAATTAACAATGTGGGGGTGGTAGGGACGCGATTCATCGCGTCAGTTCATCGGATAGATTCGGGTGAAATCGGTTAGAGAAAAATCCTTAAAATCAGTTTAATCCGCGTCATCTGCGTTCAGATAATCAAAAATCGAAAATCAAAAATGAAAACCATCGCTGAAGGTTATACCAAAGTCATTCTTGAGGCTGAAAATCCGGGGCAGATAATAATGCGTTTCAAGGATACGGCTTCGGCCTACCACGCCATCAAACGCGCCACCATAGCGGGCAAGGGGGCTTACGCCAACCGCATCTCGGCACGGCTTTTCGGTCTGCTCGCCGACGCGGGTGTTGAGAATCATTTTATCAAACTTCTGTCTGATAATGAGCAACTTTGCCAAAAGACCGACGTGCTGCCGCTGCGTGTGATTGTGCGCAATATTGCCGCCGGTTCCATTGTCCGCCGATTCGGGATAGAGGAGGGCACGGCCTTCAAAACGCCTGTGTATGAAATGAACTACAAGAGTGCCCAACTCGACGACCCGTTTATGAACAGCCATATGGCGGTGGCTATGGGTTTTGTGTCGTACGACGAAATGGAGCATATCAGCCGGTTGGCGCACCGCGTCAACGAGGTGCTAATCAAGGTTTTCGCCGATTGCGGAATCAATCTCATCGATTTTAAACTGGAGTTCGGCCGCACCGCCGACGGCCGTCTCATTGTTGCTGACGAAATCAGCCCCGACACCTGCCGCCTTTGGGACAAAATGAGCGGCCAACGTCTCGACAAGGACCGCTTCCGCCGCGATATGGGCGACATCATCGAGGCCTATCGGGAAGTGTGGAAGAGGGTTTGCGGAGAATCCGACGAAAACAAATAACGAAAACGAAAACAAAAGGTTAGGAGAGTGGTGGCGCATCTCGCGTCGCTTCATATTCTTATGCCTTGTGCCCTCTGCCTTATGCCTGTGGCTTGGCAAAATTTCCAAATCATAATAAAAACTCGTAAATCCAAACTTAAATAACGTTTTTATGCGGCATTTTGTAATAAAATATCGATTTTTGCACCATAAAAATTAAGAATTGTAAAACAAATTGATTTAATTGTTACAAAACAACATTCAGTAATCAGTTAATCAATTAGTCAGTAAATAAATCAGTCTATGGGTGTTCAACACGAGTGCGGGGTTTTTGGAATTTACGGGGTTGAGAACGCCGCGCATCTGGCTTACTACGCGCTTCACAGCCTGCAGCATCGCGGGCAGCAAGGGTGCGGCATTGTAACGTTCGACGGCGGCCAAATGCGTGCGGTGAAGGGAATCGGGCTTGTGAGCGAAGTGTTCAACAGTCAGAATCTCAACAGTTTGACGGGAAGCATTGCCATTGGTCACGTGCGTTACCCCACAACCAACGTGGGCGGCATTGAGAATGTGCAGCCGTTCTCGTTCCATCACCATACGGGCGATTTTGCGCTTGCACACAACGGCAACATTATCAATTCCAACGAGATACGTCACCATCTTGAACTTCACGGCAGTCTGTTTCAGACAACGTCGGACAGCGAGCTTTTCGCGCATCTGATTAAGAAAGACCGGTCGGAGGACCACCGAATCTACAATATTATGGACGCGCTCAACATTCTCGAGGGCGCCTTTTCAATGATTGTTATGACCGCAAGCCGGCTCTACGTCTGCCGCGACAAGTACGGGTTCCACCCTTTGTCGGTGGCGCGCTTGGGCGACGGCTGGGTTGTGGCAAGCGAGACGTGCGCTTTTGATGCCGTGGGGGCAACGTTTGTGCGTGATGTTGAGCCGGGCGAGGTGCTCTCAATCGACCACCACGGGCTGCGTTCGAACCACTATTCGACCTTCAAACGCCACAAAATGTGCTCAATGGAGTATATATATTTTGCCCGCCCCGACAGCGATATCGAGGGTTGCAACGTCCACACGTTCCGCAAGAATTCGGGCAAACTGCTTTGGCAGGAGCACCCCGTTGATGCCGACATTGTGGTTGGCGTGCCCGATTCGAGTTTGAGCGCGGCTATCGGCTATGCCGAAGCGAGCGGAATCCCTTACGAAATGGGCCTTCTGAAGAGCAAATACGTTGCGCGGACGTTCATTCAGCCCACACAGGAACTTCGCGACCGCGGCGTGAAAATGAAACTGTCGCCTGTGCGCAGTGTGGTCAGCGGCAAGCGCATTATCCTGATTGACGATTCCATTGTGCGCGGCACCACGTCGAGGCAGATTGTGAAGATGCTGCGCGATGCCGGAGCCACGGAGGTGCACTTGTGCATTGCAAGTCCAAAGTATGCGTTCCCTTGCTATTACGGAGTCGATACGGGCCGCCCCGAAGAGTTGATTGGTGCCCGATGCACTGAACAGGAGATTTGCGAGTACATTGGCGCCGATTCGCTTTATTTTCTATCGGAAGATGCTCTCTATCAGGCAGGTAACCGCACCGATATGTGCACCGCCTGCTTCTCGGGAAAATATCCGACGGACCTATATGATTTAGGAAGTAGGATTTAGGATTTAGGAATTAACAATGAACAATTAATAATTAACAATTAATTAGGCAGA
>JAGCFC010000217.1 GCA_017650325.1 Salinivirgaceae bacterium
ATGGCAAAGAAAGCTAAAGGAAACAGAGTTCAGGTGATTTTGGAATGCACTGAACAAAAGGAGAGCGGTGTGCCGGGAATGTCGCGGTATATTACCACTAAAAACCGCAAGAATACTCCAGAGAGATTGGAAATGCGTAAGTATAACCCTTTCCTGAAGAAGGTTACCGTTCATAAGGAAATAAAATAATAATCGGCTATGGCAAAGAAAGTTGTTGCAACCCTGAAAACCGGCGACGCTAAAAGTTTCGTTAAGTGCATCAAAATGGTGAAATCACCAAAGACTGGCGCTTACCAATTCAAAGAGGAAGTTGTTAACTCTGAACACGCAAAAGATTTTTTCAAGAAATAATTTTTTGATTTACCATTAAAAAGGCTTTCTTCGTATTCGGGGAGAGCCTTTTTATTTTTATGGCTGTTCCTATTCATTTTAGAGGATAGAATTATGGGTTTGTTTTCTCGTTTTCAGAAAGATACACTCGACAAAGGATTGGCGAAGACCAAGGAGAGTGTGTTCAAAAAAATATCACGTGCCATTGTCGGCAAATCGACTGTTGACGACGAAGTGCTTGACAATCTGGAGGAAGTGCTGATTACTTCGGATGTGGGCGTTGAAACCACACTGAAGATTATCGAGCGTATCCAGGAACGCGCGAAAACAGATAAATATCTTAATACCAGCGAATTGAATAAATTGCTGCGTGACGAGATTACCGCCCTGCTTGCCGAAAACAAAGCGAATTCACACGTCAACGCCATAGAAACCACAGCGGGCAAACCGTACGTGATTATGGTTGTGGGTGTTAACGGTGCCGGCAAGACAACCACCATTGGCAAATTGGCTAACAAATTCAAGCAACAGGGCAAGAAAGTTATGATAGGCGCTGCCGATACCTTCCGTGCTGCCGCCATTGAGCAGCTTGAGGTTTGGGCAAACCGTGTGGGTGTGCCAATCATCAAGCAGAAGATGGGGGCTGACCCAGCTTCGGTTGCTTACGACACGCTTGAATCGGCAACCAAAAACGGTGCCGATGTTGTCATAATCGACACGGCTGGCCGCTTGCACAACAAGGTGAACTTGATGAACGAGCTTACCAAAATCCGCAAGGTTATGCAGAAAATCGATCCGCAGGCGCCGCACGATGTGATGCTAGTGCTCGACGGCTCAACAGGACAGAATGCCTTTGAGCAGGCTAAACAGTTCACGCTGGCCACCGAGGTGTCGTCGCTGGCGATAACCAAACTCGATGGAACTGCCAAGGGCGGAGTTGTAATCGGCATTTCCGACCAGTTCAAAATCCCGGTGCGCTACATTGGTGTTGGCGAGGGTATCGACGATTTGCAGGATTTTGTCCCTGCAGAGTTTGTCGATTCACTGTTCTCATAATCAATCATTTGCCAGACAATCGCAATGAAAAAGACAATCAATCTTCTGACAATGGGTTGCTCAAAGAATCGCGTTGACAGCGAGATTCTTATGCGCCAACTTGTGGCTAATGGTTTCGATGTGAGTTACGAGGCCACATCGGGAAAATTCGACTTTGTGGTTATCAACACCTGCGGATTCATTAATGATGCTAAAGAAGAGTCAATCAATACGATACTTGAATATGCCGAACAGAAAAAGCACCGCCGTGTGGGCAAGATTGTGGTTTGCGGCTGCTTGAGCCAGCGTTACCGCGAGGATTTGAAGGCTGAAATACCCGAAGTTGACGCATGGTTCGGCAAGTTCGAGCTGAAGGCAATGCTGCAATACTTCAACGCTGAATATCACTGCAATCTGCAGCCGTGGCGCACGCTGACAACGCCGCCACATTACGCTTACGTAAAGATTTCGGAAGGTTGCAACCGCACTTGCTCTTTCTGCGCAATCCCCAATATTACAGGCCGTTATACTTCGAGACCGAAAGAAGAAATCTTGGAGGAGTGCCGCTTATTGGTTGCTTCGGGTGTGAAAGAGATAATTCTGATTGCGCAGGATTTGTCGTTCTACGGTGTCGATTTGTACAAAAAGCCCTGCCTTGCCGAACTGATGGAGTCGATTGCCGCAATTGACGGATTGTTCTGGTTAAGAATACATTACACCTATCCGGCACACTTCCCAACCGACATTCTCGATGTGATGGCGCGCCATAGCAACATCTGCAACTATCTAGACATTGCTTTGCAGCACATCAGCGATCATATGCTTGGCAAGATGCGCCGCAACATCAGCAAACAGCAGACCTACGACCTTGTACGCCAGTTCCGTGAACGAGTGCCGGGTCTTGTGCTGCGCACCACTCTGCTTGTTGGCCATCCTGACGAAACCGACGAAGATTTCACCGAACTTGTTGAATTTGTGAAAGATGTACGCTTCGACCGTTTGGGAGTATTCACATATTCGAACGAGGAAAATACCTATGCCTTTGAAAATTACACCGATAACGTGCCCGAAGAAGAGAAGCAGCAGCGGATGGAGGAGATAATGGCCATCCAACAGCAGATTTCGCTTGAAATCAATCAGCAGAAAGTCGGGAAAACTATAAAAGTCTTGATTGACAGACAGGAAGGTGAATATTTTGTTGGTCGCAGTGAGGGTGATTCACCCGAAGTTGACGGTGAGGTGCTGGTTTCGGGAACCAATCTGCCCATTGGTGACTTTGTGAATGTACGTGTTACCGATGCCAACGAGTTCGACCTTTACGCTGAATTGGCTTGATTCCATAGCTTTTCTATTGCATAATTGTTGTTCGTTTGTGCAACTATATCTTGTTTGACAGCAGAAAATATTGCAGACTATTGGTTTAATTCAAAATGTTTGTATATTTAACTTCATTTTTCACGAAAAAACTATGGTAAACAAAGTAACTTTAATTGGCAACGTGGGCAAAGACCCCGAGGTTCGTTATTTGAATGAAGGCGTTGCAAGTACAACCATCTCGCTGGCTACCAACGAGACCTACACCGACAAAACAGGTAACCGCACAACACACACTGAATGGCATCGCGTGGCTCTTTGGCGCAATCTGGCTGAAGTAGCCGAAAAATATATCCGCAAAGGCACTATGCTTTATATTGAAGGACGCCTATCGACCCGCAACTACACTGACCGCGAAGGCAAGGAACACACCGTTACAGAGGTGATTGCCAACGATTTGAAAATTTTGAGCGGCAAATACCAGCCACAATCTGGCACAACAGAGCAAGACGCTTAAAACTAAATAGTTATAACCACTAAAACCATCAACTATGATTAACAAAGCTATTTTAGTCGGAAATGTGGGCAATGAGCCTGAAATCCGCACGTTGGACAACGACACAAAAGTGGCAACCTTCTCGCTTGCAACAAGTGAGCGCTATCAAGACAAATCGGGCCAAAGGCAGGAACGTACTGAGTGGCACCGAATTGTGGCATGGCGCGGTTTGGCGGGAATTATTGAGCAATATGTGCACAAAGGCACAAAATTGTATATCGAGGGACGCATCACTTACCGCCAGTACAAGGATAAGGACGGCAACGACCGTTTTACCACCGAGATTGTTGCCAGCGATATGAAAATGCTTGATTCGCGAGGTGGAGGAAGCAACACTTCGGGAGGAGGTTCTGTTGGCGAGCCAGGTACTAAATACGACCCAGCACCGCAACCAACTCAGGCACCGTTGGAACCCGACGATTTGCCATTTTAAGTTTAACCAATAGTATAGATTTTGGAAAACGACCCTTATACGCAAGAGACAGTTGCTGACATACAAGCAATTGGCTCTTGCTTTTCATCAGATGCGGCTTTGATTGCCGCAATAGTTGCCGGAGTTCTACTGCTGATAGCCGCTGCACTTGTTTCAGGTAGCAAAGTGGCTTTCCTTTCGATTAATACGCAGCAAATAAGAACTTTACGAAAGAGCAAAAAAATCACTGCCCGCGCAGCCACAAAATTTATCGACAAGCCGGAGGAACTGTTGGCACTCACATCGGTGCTCAACTGCATTAACTATGTGGTTATCGCCATTTTGTTTATGTATGTCACACGTCAGCCGCTGTCGTTTCTGCATCCTGTGTTGTGCCTTGTTTTACAGGTGGTTGTCATCACACCATTCCTGCTTGTTTTCTGCGAGGTTATGCCCAAAATGTTCGCTCGTCAGAATCCCGACGGATTAATCGGATTTATGTCGATTCCGCTGCTGGTTATGAGCAAGATATTGAAGCCACTGACGTTTTTTGTGGCTCGCAACAACCGCCACGTTGAGTTGCAAATACATAAGAATCAGTCAATTTCGATGGATGAACTGTCGGATGTGATTGAGGATAACTCGACCGGTTTGATGAGCGAGCGCGAGATGCTGAAGGGCATCATTGAGTTTGGCAACATCGAGGTATCTGAAATAATGTGCCCGCGCGTCGATATGGTGGCCATTGAGTCGAAAGAGCCGTTCGAGCAGGTGCTGAAGAAAATCACCGAATCGGGCTACTCGCGCATTCCGGTTTACACCGACACTTTTGACCAAATATCTGGTATTCTGTATATTAAGGATTTGCTGCCGTATGTGAACAACAAGAACGGCTTCAAGTGGATGACTCTCATCCGTCCGCCGCATTTTGTGCCAGAAAACAAGAAAATCAACGAGTTGCTCGAAGAGCTGCAGATGCAGAAGAACCATATGGCCATTGTGGTCGATGAGTACGGCGGCACTTCTGGTTTGGTGACGATGGAAGACATTATTGAGATGATAGTGGGTGACATTTCTGACGAGTTCGATGAGGAAGAGTCCGATTTCACACGCATCGATGAGAATACCTATATTTTCAAAGGCAAGACACTGCTATCGGATTTCTGCGACGAGTTAAGCATCGATTCAGAGACATTTGCCGAAGCACAAGGTGAGTCGGAGTCGCTTGCCGGACTGATTTTGGAAATGAAAGGTGAACTGCCGCGCAAGAACGAGCGTTTTGAGTGCTGTGGTTTTGAATTCACAGTGCTTGAAGTTGACCGCCGACGCATTACATCGGTCAAGGTGCATCGGAAAATTGAGACAGAACCAGCATCGGCCGACCAATGATTTGGCTAACTTTGCAACCAAATTGCTGACTATGACAAAAATCGTTTCATTGTTTGCGCTTGCTGTGCTGTTGGTGTCCTGCGGTAACGACTATGTGCCGAAACCACGCGGATATTTTCGTGTCGATATGCCAGAAAAGAATTATCAATCAATTGATTGCAGGGTACCGTATTCGTTTGAGTATCCGGTTTACTCAACATTTGAGTTGCGGAACTCGACCAACGCTGAAGAGCGCTATTGGGGCGATGTCAACTTTAAGTCGCTTAACGCGAAAATCCACTTGAGTTACAAGACCATCGACCATAATCTAGATGGTTATATTACTGATGCACACAACTTTGTGTATAAGCACACGATAAAGGCCGATGCCATAAGCGAGACCCCCTACGAAGACCCCGACAAGCACGTTTACGGCCTGCTCTACGAAATCAGTGGCGATGCGGCATCGAATGTGCAGTTCTATGTGACGGATAGTGTGCGTCATTTTGTGCGCGGCGCGCTCTATTTCAACGTGGTGCCAAACAAGGACTCGCTTGCGCCGATGCTCGATTTTATCAATGCCGATGTCAAGCACCTGATTGAGACATTTAGTTGGAAATAACTATGCCACTGCTATTTACACAGACTTTAGATAGGGCTGTTCTGGGCGTTTGGAGCAAACAGGAAACCGCCGAACAGTTGTTGCCGATGATTGATTTGTGCGATTCGGATAAGGCTGTGTATGAGCAAATTGGCAATGACCGTCGCCGCACCGAATGGCTTGCTTCGCGCGTTTTATTGAACGTGTTGCTCAACCGCAACGCCACTATCGGCCACGATGCCGATGGAAAGCCGTATTTGGTTGATGGTGACGATTTTATATCCATTTCGCATTCAAAGAATATGGTCGCGGTGATGTTGGCAAAAAGCAATCTTGGTATCGATATTGAGCAGATTAGTCCGCGGACAACAAAAGTTCGGCATAAATTTCTGACCGGCAACGAGTTGGATTGGTGCAAAACTGACATTGAGCACACTCTTGTTTGGACGGTAAAGGAGTCGGCATACAAACTGATTGGTAGCGGATTGGAGCACACTGAAGTTGAAATTGAGCAGAATCCAGGCTTTGTCCAAACGGCTGATTACGATGTTGTTATACGGAAAAATGCGGCCGTTAGGAAAAAGTGCCACTCGCAACTCATCGACGATAATATTTTGTCGTATATTATCGGTTAGAAAATCAGGATATGTTACTCACTGATATTCAGAAAAATATTACCAATGGCCGCAAGATGTTCGCCTTGCTTGTCGACCCCGACAAGCAGAACGAAGTCGATTTGCTGCGCCTGACCGAAAAAATCAACTCGCCCGCCGGACCCGATATTGTTTTGGTTGGAGGAAGTCTGCTGTTCAGCAATATCGACGCCACTGTGGCCACCTTGAAACGCAACACTCAAAAGCCTGTGGTTCTGTTTCCCGGCAGCGCTATGCAAGTAACCAACAAGGCTGACGGCATTCTGCTGCTGTCGCTCATTTCAGGCCGCAACCCCGATTTTCTTATCGGCCAGCACGTGTTGGCGGCACCGGCTCTTGCCCAATCGGGCATTGAGATTCTGCCTACGGGTTATATGCTGATTGGCGAAGAAAATTACACATCGGTGCGCTATATAAGCAACACAATGCCAATACCTTACAATAAAACCGACATTGCGGTTGCTACCGCTTTGGCCGGACAGATGTTAGGGCTGAAAGCCCTTTATCTTGAGGGTGGAAGCGGTGCGGCAAAACCCGTCAGTGCCGAAATGATTGCGGCCGTGCGCCGTGCTGTCAGTCTGCCGCTGATTGTTGGCGGAGGCCTGCGTTCGGCAGCCGATGTTGAGAAAGCTCTGCAAGCCGGTGCCGACATTGTTGTTGTCGGTACATCGATTGAAAGCAACTACGCTTTGGTTGAGGAAATCGCTCGCGCGGTGGCAGGTTTCGGTAAATAATTTGTAAAATGTTATAATTCAATTTTTTTCTATGAGAATAATTTCGCTTTTTGTTGCGTCGGTAGGAATGCTGCTGATGACGCAATCGTGTTCAAATTCCAAAGCCCCGGCTGCGGGCAACGGACAAATGCCGCGCGGTGAGGCTCAAGCCGTAATCACCGCTGCCGCCGACGCTCTAATCGCCTACACCGATACCTTAGAGGGTGTTACGCTGCAAAGTGTGATGATTGCCCAACACGGCAAGGTTGTGTACGAAAAATGGGTAAATGGCGGCTATGCCGATACGGCTCACGTGATGCACTCTGTCAGCAAATCGTTTTGCGCAACGGCTGTCGGAATGCTCGTCGATGATGGCAAGTTGAAGGTTTCCGACAAGGTTATCGATTTCTTCCCTGACCAATTGCCTGCCGAAGTGTCGGACAATTTGAAGGCAATGACCGTCCGCGACCTGCTTACGATGAACTGCGGCCACGAGACCGAGCCTAACGTGCGCCACAACGGCGACAGCACCGATTGGGTATCGGCTTTCCTTGCTCACCCCGTCACCAAACAACCGGGCACTTGGTACTGCTACAATTCAATCGGCACCTATATGTTGTCGGCCATTGTGCAGAAAGTGTCGGGACAGAAGGTTGTCGATTTTCTCACACCGCGCCTTTTCGAGCCGCTTAATATCGACAAACCGCGTTGGGACGAGAGCCCGCAAGGCATCAACTGTGGCGGTTGGGGACTTTTCATCAAGACGGAAGATATGCTTAAGTTCGGTCAACTCTTTTTGCAGCAAGGCCAATGGGAAGGCAAGCAACTGTTGAGCCGCGAATGGGTAGCGGAAGCATCGGCTTGCCAGGTGCCGTCTGTTCCGGCAGGCACACGCCCCGACGAAGTTGAAGCAAAAGGTCTAAACACCGACAACTGTGCGTGGTTGCTTGGCTACGGCTACCAAATGTGGCGCTGCCCCGACAATGCCTATCGCGCCGATGGCGCCCGCGGACAATACATTATTGTTATGCCCGACCAGGATGCCGTGATTGCAGTAACCGCTGACTCGCCAGACTTGCAGGCTGAATTAAGTAGTATTTACAAATATTTGTTCCCGGTGCTGAAGAAATAAACAAGTGACCGCAAAAAATAAAAGAGCCGTGAGACAATTCTCACGGCTCTTTTGTTATGAATTAATCGTGCGCCTAAAACAGCGTCCTAATTTCCTCTTTCAAATAATTGATGGCCTTTGTTGTGGGGTCAAGGTCTCGGTCGAGAAGTTTCTCGAGAATCAGTTTGCAGAGTTGCAGTGAGTTGCCGTCGGGTTTGGTTTGCAGAGCTGTTTGGTTAATGAACTTGATGCAGTCCTCTTTGGCCATTCGAACCATTTCCCACGCCTTGTCGCTGATGTAGAGCTGATGCGCCATATTGTGCTCAAATTCAGAGCGTATGGTCTTCAGCAGCAGCGATTGTAAATCTTGATTGCTGATGTTCTGCCGTTGCGTGCGCATCACAAGCGATTGCGGCGAAATGCGTTCCAACAGCAGCACCATCCGCTCGTAGGCCTGGAGGCGGATGGGAGTGATGTATTTCTGATTGTTAAGAACGTTTTCGGCTTTCAGACGCAGTTGCTCGCTTTTAACCATCTTGCTCATAACAAGATAAGTGGCTAAAAAGACAAACAGCGCGGGCAGAGTACACATCAAAATTTCAGCAACCATAGCGTATTATTTTAAAAGTCTGTTTTTCAATTCAGTATAATCGGCTTTAATCTTCACGGTCTGTTTTGTGCCTTCGGCGAATTTCTGCAGACGGGCAGGAATCTCAACACGCTTGCCTGTGTATTTCTCAACCGTGTCGATGAATTTGGCCGGGTGGGCAGTCTCAAGGAACAGACCTAACTCGCCGTCGTTCAGGTGGTCGCGAAGGGCGGAATAGCCAACAGCACCGTGCGGGTCGAGCTCGTAGCCGGTCTCTTTCAGCACTTGTGCCATTGTGGCACCAATCTGCTCGTCGGTGTAGCTGTAGCTGCTGATTTCAGCGCGAATGTTGTCAACCGATTTGCCGAACAATTCAATCACGCGGGCAAAGTTGCTCGGGTCGCCCACGTCCATTGCGTTGGCAATGGTGGCAATCGATTTCTGCGGTTTGTAGACGCCTGTTTCAAGGTAGTCGGCAAAAACGCGGTTGGCGTTGATGGCGGCGATGAATCGCTTAACGGGCATTCCCATACGCCACGCCACAAGTCCGGCAGTAATGTTGCCGAAGTTGCCGCTCGGTACGGTCATAACCACGTCCTTCCAACGCTCTTGCGGAATCTGCGACAGCGCGTATGCGTAGTAAACACTTTGCGGCAGGAATCGTGCAAGGTTGATTGAGTTGGCCGATGTCAGTATCCGCTTCTCGTTCAACTCTTTATCCATAAAGCACTCTTTCACCATTCGCTGGCAGTCGTCGAACACGCCGCTCACCTCGTAGGCAGTAACGTTCTGTCCCAAAGTGGTGAACTGCAGCTCTTGCAGGCGGCTCACCAATCCCGACGGATAGAGCACGTGCACTTTCACACCTTTCACGCCCAAAAAGCCATTGGCCACAGCGCTGCCCGTATCGCCAGAAGTGGCAACAAGCACATTGATATCGCCCTGATTGCTTGCAAAATACGACATTACGCGAGCCAAAAAGCGTGCGCCCACGTCTTTGAACGCCAACGTTGGTCCGTGGAACAGTTCGGCGGTGCTGATTTGGTCAGTTATCTTGACCACCGGCACTGGGAAGTTGAACGCGTCGTTGACCATTTTGCGGAACGTATCTTCCGGAATGTCGGGGCAGAAGTAATGCTTGAGCATTTCAAAGCCAATCTCGCCCATTGTTTTGCCCGGGATATTGTCCCAAAACGATTTTGGAAGTACAGGTATCGATTCGGGCATATACAAACCCTTATCAGGTGCAAGACCTTTGAGCACAGCGGTTTTCAGGTCCGCAGTGATGTTATTGTCGTTAGTGCTGTAAAAAATCATTATGCTAAAGTTTAAAGTTGAACAGGTTGAACAGGTTTAAAAATTATTTTGATGATTCATTATCTTTCAGTTGATTGATTCTATCAATTAAACTTTTTCTCAGTTGGCTCAGTTGAGCGGCTATGTTATCTATTTGGTTTTTAATACCATCATAATCTTCTGCAGAAATATATTCTAAATCAAAAGCAAGGCAAATTTGCGAATAGGTTTCCATCAGAGAACCATATGCTATTTCCACAAAATGCAACTGTTCCTTAAGCGATGTGCGGCTTGTGCCTTCAGCTATGTTAGATGAAACAGAAACGGCAGCACGCTGAATCTGTGAGACCAACCCGTATTTTTCTGTACTAGAAAATTTGTTGGATAGGACATAAATGTCTTTCACAAATGCACGCGCAAATTGCCAGACTTTTAATTTCTCGAAACCATATATATAACTCATTGTTAATGATAAAGTTTAACATTTTGTTTGTTTCAACAGCGAAGCCTTTCAACTCGTTAAACAGCAAAGTATTTAAACCTGTTCAACAGCGAAGCGTTTCAACCTGTTAAACCTTTCAATTACATATTTGCCAATCTCATCATATCCGCAAATACGCCTGAAGCCGTAACGCCTGGACCTGCGCCTGCGCCCTTGATGACGAGCGGCTGGTCGTGGTAGCGACGGGTGTAGAGCAAGATGATGTTGTCCATTCCGTCAAGGTTGTAGGCCGGGTGGCTTGCGTCGACGCTCTGCAGACCTGTCACAGCCTTGCCGTTGTCGAACTCTGCCACATAGCGCAGTTTCTTTCCTGCGGCGGCCGATTCGGCGCGGATGGCCTCAATCTTGGCGTCGTTACGCTTCAGATTGGCCAAAAGTTCGTCGAAGTTGCTGGCTTTCAACTCGTTTTCTGGAATGATATCGTTCTTCATTACGTCGTCGAGTTCGAGCATATTGCCGCCCACGCGAGCAAGAATCAAAATCTTGCGGCGAACGTCAAGGCCGCTCAAATCGATGGCCGGGTCTGGTTCGGTCAGGCCCTTTTCGCGTGCCTGAACAACGGCTTGCGAGAACGGCACGTCGCTGCTGATGGTGTTGAAAATATAGTTCAGACTGCCCGACAGCACGGCTTGAATCTTCACAATCTTGTCGCCCGAAGCCACAAGGTCCTCAATCGTCTTCAGAACCGGCAGACCGGCTGCCACGTTCGTCTCGTGCAGAAATTTCACGCCGCAAGCCTTCACTTCCTTCTTGAATTCGAGATAAGTCTTGAGCGGCGACGAAGCCATAATCTTGTTCGAAGCCACAATCGGGATGCTCAACTGTGCCACGCGGCTGTACATTTTCGGCAGTTCGTGCGACGCGGTGTTGTCAATGAAGATGCTGTTGCGCAGGTTCAACTGCTTGATATTCTCAACGTAAGCCGGTAGGTTGGCAGCCTCGGTGGCGTTGGCCAAAAGGTCGCGCCAATTGGCAAGGTCGATGCCTTTGCGGTTGAAAATCATTTTTTTAGAGTTCGATATGCCTACCACGCGGATGTCGATTCCGTATTCGTTTTTCAGGAAATCGGTCTGGTCGCGCAGTTGGTCGAGCATTGTGCCGCCCACCGTGCCAACGCCCACCATAAACAGGTGCACGCGTTTGTATTTCGACAGGAAGAAGCCGTCGTGCAGTGCGTTCAGCGCCTTTGCAACCTCTTTTTCCTTGATTACTATCGATATGTTGCGCTCTGTTGCGCCTTGCGCGATGGCGCGGATGTTGATGCCGTTCTCGCCCAACAGACGGAAGGCCTTTCCGGCGATGCCCACCTGCTCGCGCATTTTGTCGCCCACCACAGCGATGATGGCAAGGCCGTCTTCCGACTCGATGGCGTGCACAATCTTGCGCTCAATCTCAATGGCGAATTCCTCGTTCAAACGAGCGCAGGCCTGCTCGGCGTCGTTGGTGTAGATGCCCACGCAGATGGTGTGCTCGCTCGACGACTGGGTGATGAACAGCACGTTCACATTTCCCACGCAAAGCGCCTTGAAGGCTCTCATTGCCACGCCCGGCACCCCAATCATTCCGCTGCCCGAAACGGTTATCAGCGATATGTTGCCGATTGACGAGAAGCCCTTCACCGTGGCGTCGCCGTGGTTCGGGTGCTCGGTAATCATTGTTCCCTCGTCGTCGGGGGCGTATGAATTCTTTATGCCGATTGGGATTTTCTTTTCCAAAGCCGGCTGGATGGTCGGCGGGTAGATGACCTTTGCGCCAAAGTACGAGAGTTCCATTGCCTCTTCGTAACTCATTGATTTAATCGGATATGCGGCCGAAACAATGTTCGGTGCGGCTGTCAGCATTCCGCTCACGTCGGTCCAAATGTCGATTAGCGATGCGTTGAGATAGTTGCCCAACAGTGCGGCAGTATAGTCAGAACCGCCGCGGCCAAGGGTTGAAGGCTCGCTGTCGCAAGTGCTCGAAATGAATCCCGGCACCACGGCAATGCCCTCGAAATTGCGGAAGGCGTTGCGCGTCTTCTGTTCCGACAGGGCGTGGTCAACGTGTCCCTGAAGGTAATTGTTGTCGGTTATGATGATGTTGCGCGCGTCAATCAGCACGTTTTTCAGCCCCAAATTGTTGAGAGCCGCGCTGATAAGCGTCGACGACATTCTCTCGCCCATTGAGAGCAGTTTGGCGCGGGTGCGGTCAGAGCACTCGCTTAAGAACTTCACGCTCTGGCAAATTTTGTTGGCTTCAGAGCAGCGGTCCTTGATGAATTCAGTCATTGCG
>JAGCFC010000033.1 GCA_017650325.1 Salinivirgaceae bacterium
ACTTCGGCAGCCATACTGTTGCTGATGTTCATCTTCTCGTCGTTCCACGTGATGCCGCTTATGGCCACAACAATGCTGGCCGCCGGGCTGATGCTCGCCTTCAAATGCTGCCGTTTCGACAGCGTGGTGAAATACATCGAGTGGGACATTCTGCTCATTCTGGGCGCCACCGTGGTCTTCTCAACGGCCATAACCAAAACAGGTATTTCCGATGCGCTGGCTCACAATATCATCGATATTTTCGGCAGCAACCCCTACATAATTCTGGCCGTGATGTGCCTGATTGCGTCGGTGGTGAGCGAGTTTGTGAGCGATGTTGGCGCAGCCGCCATTTTCTTTCCCGTAATGTACGGTCAGGCCGAAATGCTGGGCTGCAACCCGATGCCGTTTGTTATGTCGCTGATGCTCTGCGTCACGTTCAGTTACTCGTCGCCCATCGGGTCCATTCAGAATATGCTTGTTTTCGGCCCAGGCTCGTTCCGTTTTTCCGATTTCGCGCGGGTGGGCGTCTGGCTTCACATTGTTCTGCTTGTCGCGATGCTGGCCGTTGTAAATATTATGTATCCAATGTATATTTGACATCAAAATTGAAACGAATATGAAAACCGAAATTCAACAACAAGGCGACACCGTTACTGCCATTCTCGAAGGCCGTCTCGACACCGCCGCCGCACCCGAAACCGAAAAGGAGATTCAGCCGCTATATGAACTGACCGGCCAAACTATCGTGTTCAATTGCTCGAAACTCGAGTATATCTCGTCGAGCGGTCTGCGTATTTTTCTCGGGGTGTTGAAGAACGCCAAACCCAAAGGCAGCCGCGTCAGCATTATCGGTCTCAATCCCGATTTGAAGAACATTTTCGCAATGACCGGCTTCAACCACCTGTTTGATGCGGTTGAGTGAGCGGAAAGGAAAAACGGGCGCGAGTGATTTGGATAATAGATTCTAAATCGCCGTTGCCGAATTATCTCAAAAGTCGAATCCCGATATGGGGTTCGGCTTTTTTGTGCGTTTTTTTTGAAAAAAGTTCAAACCTCTGCCGCAATCTCGCGCAGGTTGGAGTTTCCTTTGCATAAACTTTTTAAAAGTGAGTGGATTTGATACTTTTATGAACTTAAATTTTGACAGCTATGGACAATGACTTGCGAAAATTGACAGGTGTCGATTATGGAGAGAAATTTAAAGGTGTTAAAGATGAATTTGGCGTTTTTTACAGCCACGATGGTCGGCGTTTGCTCGGTTGTGAATACAAAGCAAATTTTGATTCATATTCAATCAAAGAAGGCACAAAAGTTATTTGTGACGGAGCCTTTAGGGGTAAATGGTTTAAGCAAATTACCATTCCCAACACCGTTACGGCCATTGGTGATTCGGCTTTTGATTTATGCCAATCATTGAAACAAATAGAGATTCCTAATTCAGTCACGTCAATAGGCGATAGCGCTTTTTTTATTTGTTCCAGATTACAACAAGTTTTGCTTCCCGATTCGCTTAAAACTATTGGGAAGCACGCATTTAGATGCTGCCAATCGCTTAAGGAAATCACTATTCCAAAGTCGGTTGAAAGCATTGGCGATGGTGTTTTTGATTCTTGCGAGAATTTGGAAATAATAACAAGCCTTTCGTCGCGGTTTATTGTTAAAGACAATTTATTGATTGATAGCGAGGAAGATAGAATCATTGCGTGTTTCGGAAATGTCGAAAGGTTGAACATTCCTGATTCGATAAAAATCATAGGTGAAAGCGCATTTTCGGAGCGCAAAATACTGCGCGAAATCATTTTGCCACAGTCTGTTACCACCATTTGCGACAATGCGTTTGAAGATTGCGAATCGTTGCAAAAAATCGACATTCCCGATTCGGTTGTTCACATAGGTGAGAAAGCATTTTGCCATTGTATTTCGTTGCAGAAAATAGTTATTCCACAATCCGTTAAAACCATTGGCGATTCGGCATTCGTCCATTGTGAGGCGTTGAAAGAGGTTAAAATCCCCGATTCAATTACAAGAATCGAGAACGCAACATTTTCCGCTTGCAAGTCGCTGGAACAAGTGTTTATTCCTGACACTGTTACATTTATCGGTGATGGTGCTTTTTCTTTCTGCAATTCTTTGGAAGAAATTGTTAT
Source organism: Salinivirgaceae bacterium (assembly GCA_017650325.1). Lineage (GTDB taxonomy): Bacteria > Bacteroidota > Bacteroidia > Bacteroidales > SZUA-534 > RUG13583. Next base: position 2,130 of record JAGCFC010000033.1, read on the forward strand.
TCCACAATCAGTTACTGAAATCGAAGGCAATTTGTTTCAGGGGACAGCATTGTATGTTGAAAGTAAATCGCCGCGATTTGTTGTTGAGGATAGTTTCCTGATAGATACGCAAGAGCACCGCCTTATTTCATATATGGGTTGTTTGCAATTTGTTAGAGTCCCTGACGGGGTTCAAATTATTGGAGATGATGCGTTTTATGGTTGTACTAATGTTGTGCAGGTTGTATTTCCCGATTCTGTTAAACAAATTGGCATTTATGTTTTTTTCGATTGCAAATCGCTAATGGAAGTTAATATTCCAGATTCGGTGGAGAGTATAGGTTTTGATTTGTTTATTAACTGTGACCAACTGCAACGAATTGTCGTTTCAGAAAAAGGAATGAAAAAAATAGGCAAGTTGTTGGAGTCGTATCTGCGTAAATATCTATGCCTGCCCACCGATGCAAGCGATGAAGAAATCAACAACGGCATTGAAGATGAGTTTGGTGTGGTTTATAGTCGCGATGGCAAGCGGTTGCTTAAATGTAAAAACCGCAAAATTGAATCATACTCAATTAAAAAAGGAACGAAAGTCATTTGTGATAGGGCATTCGTTTGTTGTGAACAATTGCTGCAAATCACCATTCCCGACACTGTTGCGGCTATTGGTCACTTGGCGTTTGAAGGATGCCATAAATTACAACAAATCGACATTCCCAATTCGGTTGCAAGTATTGGTAACTCGGCTTTCGAACAATGCAAATCGTTGCAGACGGTTGTTATACCTGATTCAATATCAATTATTTGCTTTGCTACGTTCCGTTTTTGCGACTCGTTGAGGGAAGTTACAATTCCTCAATCTATTCGCTTTATCGGCGAAGATGCTTTCTATTATTGCACGGCGCTTGAAAAAGCGGATATTCCAGATACGTACATTTCCATTGGTGACAATGCTTTTGGCTGGTGTGAGCAATTGAAACAACTCACGCTGCCGAAGAATACGGTGAGTATCGGGAAAAATCCGTTTGCGCGTTGTACAAGTCTTACGCTGAAAAGCGAGAATCCGCACTTTGTTGTTCAAAACGATATGCTTGTTGAAGAGAACACTTTGCATAACCGCCTTGTGTCGTATTTTGGAAAAGAGGAAAATCTAATAATCCCGAAATGCACCTTCCACCACTCTCATATTGAATTGGGTGACAGAATAATTGACCGCGATTGCTGCCCGCCAATCGATGTTATTGGCGCTTCCGCTTTTAATACGTGTCTGACACTAAAGAAAGTGGTTATACCAGAATCAGTTACAACAATTGAAGATAGTGCGTTTATGCATTGCTTCTTTGAGGAGGTCACCATTCCCGATTCAGTCGAAACAATTGGTGATTCAGCATTTTGCGAATGTGAGAATTTAAAGAAAATCATTCTTCCCGAATCGGTTAAATCCATTGGTGTGATGGCTTTTAGTAGCTGCAAATCATTGGAGGAAATCAGCCTTCCGAAATCCATAAAGGAATGTTGGGTGCCGTTGTTCTCGTCGTGTCCGTCGGTGAAGCGAATAACCGTTCCTAAAGGTTATGTCGAAAAATATAAACGGTTTATTTCTGAAGATTTGTGGAATATAATAATTGAAATTTAATCGTCAACACCAATTAAGAAAAAGAACCAGTCGCAAAATGCGACCACTTACGAAGCCCGGAACGGGCGGCATAATACAGGCAGGGGTGTGAACCCCTGCGTAAATGTTACCACACAATTCAAGCCCTGAAGGGGCGGCACTAAAATTGTTGATGTGTCACCCTTTTCAGGGTTTTCCATTTCCACGTCATTAGTCCGTGGGTTGGCACCCACGGCTGTGATATTTCACCCTTTCAGGGTTTGGGTTTGTACAACACAATTTTGCGAGAATGGTCTCTATTTTTCTTTCATTTCGCTATCAAATCCCCAAAATCCGCGTCAAACTGCAATCAAAATGCGCCAATCTCTTCCTAAAAATCACAAAACCCGCCTTTGTGCCCCTTTTTGCAAATTTCAAATTGTTAGCGAAAACGTTTTCTTGTCAATCTGTTTTTAATAAAAATTTTAAAATAGATATTAAAAATTACAAATTGTAAGCAATGTACGAGAATTACTAATAGAACCTAACAAATAATCGATTTTTAGTTGCGATTTTAAAACCGACTGTATATTTGCAATGTCGAAAGACGAAAAAAAGAATGATTAGAAACTTAAAACATAACAATGAACAAAGGATTGAATAACGGCAAGTCTTCCGCTTTGAATTCCAAAAAGAATTCGAAATGGAATAATTATAAAAAGAATTTGCCTGCCAATCCAGCCTGACAGGTTGCAAACCGAAAAAGACAAAGGCTGGTTCAAACGAATCGGCCTTTTTTGATTTAGGAATTTGAATTTTAAACTTTATAAACTTAAAACTTAAGACAATGAGCAAGTTAAGATTTGATGTTGTTCAAGATGCTTTCAGGAAGAAAGCGGTTGACATTGAGGTTCCAAAAACTCGTCCGTCGGAATATTTTGGCGAGTTGGTATTTAATCGCGAGAAAATGCACAAATACCTTGACGTTAAGACATTTAACGCCCTGGTTGACTGCATCGACAATGGCAAACCGTTGAGCACCGCCGTGGCCGACAAGGTGGCCGCAGGCATTAAGGCGTGGGCTATTGAGCACGGCGTTACGCACTGCACCCACTGGTTCCAACCGCTTACCGAAGGCACTGCCGAAAAGCACGACTCATTTATGGAGTACGACTGGAAGGGCGGTATGATTGAAGAGTTCGACGGCAAGTCACTCGTTCAGCAGGAGCCTGACGCATCATCGTTCCCATCGGGCGGCATCCGCGCTACTTTCGAGGCTCGCGGCTACACTGCCTGGGACCCGACTTCACCTGTCTTCATTCAGGACGACACGCTCTGCATCCCGACAGTATTCATCTCGTACACAGGCGAATCGCTTGACTATAAGACACCTTTGAAAAAGGCTTTGAACGCCGTTTCGAACGCCGCAGTGCCAATCTGCCAAATGTTCGACCCGAAAGTTAAGAAGGTGTTCTCTTATCTGGGCTGGGAACAGGAGTATTTCCTTGTTGACGAGGACCTTTACGCCGCCCGTCCCGACCTTATGCTCACTGGCCGCACGCTTATGGGCCACGAGTCGTCGAAGAACCAACAGTTGGACGACCACTACTTTGGCGCCATTCCATCACGTGTGGCTGCCTTTATGCGCGACCTTGAGATTCAGGGCCACCGTCTTGGCATTCCTTTGAAAACCCGCCACAACGAGGTTGCACCGAACCAATTTGAGTTGGCGCCGATTTTTGGAGAGACCAACCTTTCGAACGACCAAAACCAATTGATAATGAATCTTATGCACAATGTTGCAAAGAAACACGGTTTTGTTGTTCTGCTTCACGAGAAGCCATTTCAGGGAATCAACGGTTCGGGCAAGCACAACAACTGGAGTCTCGGAACCGACACTGGCACCCTGCTGCTGGCACCTGGCAAAGACGCACGCGGCAACCTGCAGTTTGTGACATTCTTTGTTAACGTTCTGGCCGCCGTTCAGCGCTACAACGGCCTGCTGAAGGCTTCCATCGCATCGGCAACCAACGCTCACCGTCTGGGCGCCAACGAGGCACCACCCGCAATTGTTTCGGCCTTCCTTGGCAAGACAATGACCGACGTTCTGCACAAACTGCTTGAGGTTCCGTCAGATACGCCAATCGAGATTGCAGGCAAGAAAGGTCAGTCGGTTGGTTTGGTTGAGATTCCTGAAATTTTCATCGATAACACCGACCGCAACCGTACATCGCCGTTCGCCTTCACGGGCAACCGCTTCGAGTTCCGCGCCGTGGGTTCGAGCGCCAACTGCGCCAACGCAATGACCGTTCTGAACACCATCGTGGCCGACCAACTCGTTCAGTTCAAGGCCGACGTCGACAAGGCCATCGCCGCAGGCAAGGCTAAAAACGTGGCCATTATGGACACTCTGAAACCAATCATCGCTTCGATTATCGACGTTGTCTGCTTCGACGGAAACGGCTACAGCGAGGAGTGGAATGTTGAGGCAAAACGCCGCGGTTTGAACACCGAAAAGTCTGTGCCTGAAATGTTTACTGAATTCACAAAACCTGAAGCCATTGCAATGTTCGAGCGTATGGGAGTTTACACCGAAAAGGAACTCGAGGCACGCAACGAGGTTAAATGGGAAATCTATACGAAGAAGGTTCAGATTGAGGCTCGCGTAATGGGCCGTATGGCTACCAACCACATCATTCCTGCAGCCATCGCCTATCAGACCAAACTTCTGGAGAACATCGAAAAGATTAAAAACATCTTCCCCGACAAGTATCAGAAGGTGGCAGCCGTCGAGATTGCTCTGGTTGAGGAGATTTCGGAGCGCATTGCCGAAATCCGCAGCAAGGTTGACGCAATGATTGAGGCTCGCAAGGTGGCCAACAAGATTGATTGCGAGTACAAGAAGGCGAAGGCTTACCACGAGATTGCCGAATCGCTCTTCGATATCCGCAAGCCAATCGACAAACTTGAGGAAGTGGTTGACAACGATATGTGGCCGCTGCCGAAATACAGAGAGTTGCTGTTTATCAGTTAATTAATGGTGAGTGGTGAGAGGTAAGAGGGGAGAGATAAAAGGTAAGAGTTGAGGGTGTAGGGACGCGGCATTGCCACGTCCGCACCCCCAATATCTAACCACTAAACCCTAACCGTTCACCGAATCAAAAAAACATAGTGCGGTATGATTAATAAAGGATTATATAGGTTTGAGAATGAGCACGACGCGTGTGGCGTGGGGTTGCTCGTCGACCTTAAGGGAAATAAAAGCCATCAGTTGGTGGAGGACGCTCTGACGGTGCTCGACAATATGAAGCACCGCGGCGCGGAGGCTGCCGACAACAAGAGTGGCGACGGTGCGGGAATCTTGTTGCAGATTCCGCACGAATTTATTCTGCTTCAGGGAATTGCCGTTCCCGAACGACTGAAATACGGCACAGGATTGGTCTTCCTGCCAAAAGACAAGACATTGGCCGACAAATACTTGGCTACCATCGAGGCTGAAACCGAAAAGGCTGGCCTTAAACTTCTGCAGACACGTCAGGTGCCTGTTAAATCGGAGATTCTGGGCGAGGCCGCTCTGGCAACCGAACCTTCTGTGGTTCAGATTTTTGTGACTGGCGAAACCGACGCCGCACGCTTCGAGACGGAACTTTATCTGCTTCGCAAGCGTATCGAGTCGCAGATTACTGACGAGAGGTTCTACATCGTCTCACTGTCGAACCGTGTGATTGTGTACAAGGGTATGCTCTCGCCGTCGCAGTTGCGCGATTACTACCCCGACCTTGCCAACAACAACTTTACAAGCGGTTTGGCACTCGTCCACTCAAGGTTCAGCACCAACACGTTCCCAACGTGGTCGCTGGCGCAGCCGTTCCGTATGCTGGCTCACAACGGCGAAATCAACACCATCCGCGGCAACCGCAGTTGGATGGAGGCTCGTGAGAGCGTTCTCTCGTCGGAGGCGCTGGGCGATATGCGCAATTTCTCGCCGATTGTTCAGCCCAATATGAGCGACAGCGCGTCGTTCGACAATGCGCTCGAGTTCTTTGTGCGTTCGGGAATGACGCTGCCGCACGCAATGGCAATGATGGTGCCCGAATCGTTCAACGAGAAGAACCCCATCAGCGCCGACCTGAAGGCCTTCTACGAGTATCACTCTATTCTTATGGAGCCGTGGGACGGTCCTGCAGCGCTCATCTTCACCGACGGCCGTTACGCTGGCGGTATGCTCGACCGCAACGGTCTGCGCCCCGCGCGCTATGTGGTCACCACCGACAACCGTTTGATTCTGGCTTCGGAGGCTGGCACACTGCACGTTGACGCCGACAAAATCAAACTGAACGGAAAACTTCAGCCTGGCAAGATTCTGATTGTGGACAGCGAGACTGGCGAAATCTTCTCGAACGACACCATCAAACAACAACTTGCCGACGGCTGCGATTATACTAAATGGTTGCAAACCAACCGTATAGAACTTGCAAAACTGCATAGCGGACGTCACGCTGAAAACGCCGTGCCCGATTTCCAACGCAAGTTGCGCTGCTTCGATTTCACACGCGAGGACGTGGAGCGCACCATTGCGCCAATGTGCCTTAACGCGCAGGAGCCGCTTTCGTCAATGGGTAACGACACGCAGTTGGCCGTGCTCTCGGGCCGTCAGCAACTGCTGTTCAACTATTTCCGCCAACAGTTCGCGCAGGTTACCAACCCGCCAATCGACCCAATCCGCGAGGAACTTGTAATGTCGCTCACGGAGTACATCGGCGCAGTTGGAATGAACATCCTGACACCAAACGAGTCGCACTGCAAAATGGTGCGTCTGCCGCAGCCTGTGCTCACCAACACAGAACTCGACACCCTTTGCAATATCCGCTACAAGGGCTTCAACACTGAAAAGTTGCCCATCGTATTCGAGAAATCGAAAGGCTGCGAGGGTATGCGCGAGGCTCTTGCCGACCTTTGCCGCCGCGCCGAACAGTCGGTTGACCGCGGCATCAACTATATCATTCTGACCGATAGGGATATCGACGAAGGTCACGCGGCCATTCCGTCGCTTCTGGCGGTGAGCGCCATCCACCATTATCTGGTGTCGATTAAGAAACGTGTGCAGACGGCTCTGATTGTTGAGAGCGGCGAGATTCGCGAGGTTATGCACGCC
>JAGCFC010000218.1 GCA_017650325.1 Salinivirgaceae bacterium
AAACAACTCTCTTTACGAGAAAATCGGGGCTCATTAGGTCTTTCTCGGACTTGTCTCCCGGAAAACTGCTCAGAAATACAGATCGGCATTTTTTGCCATACCCATATACCAAAAAAGAGAGCGACCTTTTTAGTCGCCCTCTTGAGTTGCCCAACCAGGGTTCGAACCTGGACTTTACTGATCCAGAGTCAGTCGTGTTGCCAATTACACCATTGGGCATTAAAATCGGCTGCAAAAATACGCTTTTTTTGAATACTGCAAGAAAAAAATGGCATTTTTTTAATGTGGCGATAAAGAATTTGGGAATCAGTATTTATTGAACCGAGTCCCCCAATTGTACGATAACATGAAGGTGAGGAAAAACCGTCTATTGCGCTCTGAATCCATGATGGAGATGCCTAAGGGGAAGAATTCGCCTTTGACATCAACATTAATGGCTTGTACCCGCGTCTGTGACTTTCCGAAATCGAAGCTCAGTCCCAATGAGGCATGGGCACCTGGGCTGGGTCGGGTTTCTCCAATACCTTTGGTGAAAGCCGAACGGCCTATGATGTTGATGCCCGTTTGGAAGGTCTGTTCTTCAGTTATTTCATAATAGCCTCCTAGATTGCTCGGATAATAGGTGCCGACATAATAGTAATAGGGTTTGAGCAAGGCCAACGATGCACCGAATTCGTAGGTCCACCGTGTCTCAATGCCCCCCCAATAAGGTTTGCCGAAGATGCGTCTTTCTTCTCCATAACCGAAACGAAGCGCATACACATAGTTTAATTTGCCATAAACATAGGGACGGGTGTTGTACTGGGAAATGTTCATGGTTTTGATTTCCTTGAGCGAATGCATCGAGACAATCTCTGCCTCCCAGTTCCTTGTAACATGGATACTTTTGATTCTCCCTATTTTGAAGCCAACCCCAAAACCTTGTGAATGAATAGCCACATTATATGTGTTTTGGTGGCTGTAAATGATACGTTCTTCGATGGGTTTGTCGTTCTCGTTTTGGATGTCGATGTTTTGTGCTGGCAATAACGATGGAAATGTTCCCAAAAGAGCGAACATGAAAATACATCTGAATGCACGTTTGAGGGCAGACATGGGAAAGCTCTCCGGCATCACTTTAATAGCGTGTCTCTTTGACGTACTTTTGCGATTCACCATAGGCAGGACAGCCTGAATGAGACTTGCATGAAGTCATAATAATGCCTGATACAAAGGCCATTAGCAGGATGATTGCGATTTTTCTCTTCATGACCATAAATTTGATTTGCAAAGTAACGCATTTTTTCGCGAATTATTACCATATTTGCAGAATAATTTTGGAAACATGGAAGTTAAAAAACCCAATATCGACGAAAGCTGGTACCAAGTGCTGCGACCACAGTTCGAGGCGCCCTACTTCGCCGACCTCAAGTCGTTCCTCGTGAGCGAGAAACGCCAATATGCCGTCTATCCTCCCGGCCCTTTGATCTTCAACGCCTTCAACCTCACGCCTTTCGACAAGGTGAAGGTGGTCATCTTGGGCCAAGACCCGTACCACGGCCCGGGACAGGCCCACGGCCTCTCGTTCTCGGTGCCCGACGGCGTGCCGTTCCCGCCCAGCCTGCAAAACATCTTCAAGGAGCTGCACGACGACCTCGGCGTGCCTATGGCGCGTTCAGGCAACCTCGAGAAGTGGGCTAGGGAAGGGGTGCTGCTGCTCAACGCCTCGCTGACGGTGCGTGCCGGACAGGCCGCCTCACACTCGCGTCATGGCTGGGAACAATTCACCGACGCGGCCATCCGTGCCCTATCGGAATATCGCGAGCACCTCGTTTTCATCCTTTGGGGCAACTACGCCATCGCCAAGCAGGCCTTGATTGACCCCTTCAAGCACCTGATCCTGAAGTCGGTGCACCCGTCGCCCCTCTCCGCCAGCCGCGGCTTCTTCGGTTGCCATCACTTCTCGCAAACAAATAATTATTTGATACAAAACGGAATAGAACCTATTGATTGGAGTTTGTAATAAAAGAAACTACGAATTACGCGAATAATACGAATAGGGAGTCTGAATTTAGGACGCAGGCGTCTAAATGAAAACGAATTATTGCACACGATTCTATTCGTATTCATTTGCGGCCTTGGCCGCTTAATTCTCTATTTAATTCACTAAATTCGTGCTATTCGTAGTTAAAACATAGCCTATGAAACAAATCGTATTCGCCACCAACAATAAAAACAAACTGCGCGAGATGCGCGAAATCATGGAAGGCCTCTATGAGGTCTTGAGCCTCGAAAATATCGGCTGTCACGAAGATATCGTCGAAGACGCCGACACCATCGAAGGCAACGCCAAGATCAAGGCCGACTTTGTCACGAACAAGTATCATGTGAACTGCTTTGCCGACGACACGGGCCTCGAGGTGGAGGCCTTGGGTGGCGCGCCAGGCGTATATTCGGCGCGTTATGCTGGCGAGCATTGCACCTACCAGGATAATGTTGACAAGATGCTCGTTGCCATGAAAGGGCAGACCAACCGCAAGGCGGCTTTCCGCACCTGCATCGCATTGAACCTTGATGGGCAGTCGTATTACTTCGAAGGCCGTTGCGACGGACACATCGCCGAGGAGCAGCGTGGCACCGACGGCTTCGGCTACGACCCCATCTTCCAGCCCGACGGTTATGACCAGACCTTCGCCGAGTTGGGTCACGAAGTGAAAAACGCCATCAGCCACCGTGGCCGTGCCACGCAGAAACTGATCGCGTTTTTGAAGGAATTGAATTGAATTTCAATGTAAAAGAAGGCATCCGGAATTCATAGTCAACCGGTCGGTAGTGCGCCGTGCGGCCTAAGCCGTGCATTCGGGTGACAAC
>JAGCFC010000219.1 GCA_017650325.1 Salinivirgaceae bacterium
GAGCGAAGGTATGATTCGCACTGTCTGCAGGAACTGATACACTTGCAGAGCCTCTTCGGCCGAGCAGCAATCAATGTCGCCGTCAATTGTAATTCCAGGAATCTCAATGTCTTGCACTCCGTTGTCGTCGTTCGAGTTGCAGGCGGCCAGTCCTACCAGAACCAGCGCTGCCAATAACAAAGTAAATCTCTTTCTCATTTTCCTTCTGTTTTAATCGTTTCTAAATCGATGCAAAGATGCACCGCCCCCACAGCCCCGACAATCGCCCGTTTATAGCATTTCATATACCATATGTTTGGCATTAGATGATGGGGGAAAACATCAGGAAACAAAAAAGGCCTGAACTTTCGTTCAAGCCTAATTTGGTATAAATCAAATTTTTATTCGTTTTTGTTTATCCGAGACTCTGCTCACGCATATTGGCGCGTTTGCGTTCGGTTTCGTCGAGAATTATCTTGCGCAGACGCATTGAGTGCGGAGTAATTTCCACGTACTCATCCTTCTGGATGTACTCAAGCGCCTCTTCGAGTGAGAATTTCACCGGCGGTGCAATGCTCACTTTCTCATCAGAACCCGAAGCACGCATATTGGTGAGTTTCTTTGTTTTAGTTACGTTTATCACGATGTCGCCCGGACGTGTGCTCTCGCCAATCACCTGACCGGCGTAAACCTCCTCCATTGGTTCGATGAAGAATTTGCCGCGGTCTTGCAGTTTGTTGAGCGCGTAGGCGATGCTGGTGCCGCTTTCCATCACAATCAGCGAGCCGTTGATACGTTTCTCAATCTCGCCCTTGTAAGGCTCAAAATCGATGAAGCGGTGCGCAATCACAGCTTCGCCTGCGGTGGCGGTCATCATGTTGCTCGACAGGCCGATGATTCCTCGCGACGGGATTTTGAAATCCAAGTGAACGCGGTCGCCCTTGCGGTCCATATTCAGCAGTTCGCCCTTGCGGCGGGTAACCATCTCGATGGCCTTGCCTGAGCAATCTTCGGGAAGGTCGATGGTAAGTTCCTCAACAGGCTCGCATTTTTCGCCGTCAATATCTTTTATAATTACCTGTGGCTGACCAACTTGCAGCTCGTAACCCTCGCGGCGCATTGTCTCAATCAAAATCGACAAGTGAAGCACGCCGCGGCCGTAAACGGTGAACGAATCGGCAGAGTCAGTCGGCTCAACGCGCAGTGCCAGGTTCTTCTCAAGCTCTTTCTCAAGACGCTCTTTCAGGTGGCGCGATGTCACGAATTTGCCGTCCTTGCCAAAGAATGGCGAGTTGTTGATGGTGAACAACATACTCATTGTCGGCTCATCAACTGCGATTGGCGGCAGTGCGTCAGGATTTTCGTTGTCGGCAATGGTGTCGCCGATTTCAAATCCTTCAATGCCCATTACGGCGCAGATGTCGCCGGCCTCAACCTGGTCAACTTTTGCCTTGCCCATTCCCTCGAACACGTAAAGCTCTTTCACGCGCGATTTCACAATTGAGCCGTCGCGTTTGCAAAGGCTGATTTGCTCGCCCGAGTGGATAACGCCACGGTGAACGCGGCCCACAGCGATTCGGCCCACATACGACGAGTAGTCGAGCGATGTGATGAGCATCTGCAGCGAGCCCTCTTCGGCGTGCGGTTCGGGAATATATTTCAGGATGGCCTCAAGCAACGGCAGCATGTCGGTCGACGGCTTTTTCAGGTCGTCGGTCATCCAGCCGTTCTTTGCCGAGCCGTAGATTACCGGAAAATCGAGTTGGTCCTCGTTGGCGTCGAGTTGGAACATCAGTTCGAACACCTGTTCGCAAACCTCGTCGGGGCGGCAGTTCTGCTTGTCAACCTTGTTGATGACAACAATTGGTTTCAAGCCGATTTGTAGGGCTTTCTGAAGCACGAAACGTGTCTGCGGCATCGGGCCCTCAAAGGCGTCAACCAAAAGCAGAACACCATCGGCCATATTCAGCACGCGCTCAACCTCGCCACCGAAGTCGGAGTGCCCCGGAGTGTCTATAATGTTGATTTTCACATCCTTGTAAACCATCGAAACGTTCTTCGACAGAATGGTTATACCGCGCTCGCGCTCAAGGTCGTTGTTGTCGAGGAAGAGTTCTCCGGCGGCGTGTTCCTTGAACTGTTTGGTTTGCAGGAGGATTTTGTCAACTAATGTGGTTTTTCCGTGGTCGACGTGTGCAATGATTGCGATGTTTCTGATTTGCTTCATTTTTGCCCAATTTTTGAGGGTGCAAAAGTAGTTATTTTTTCAAGATTGCGCACTGATTCTTAAAATGATAGTATAAATAATTTGCTGTCAGACGATTGTGAGGCGCTTGTGGCACATTTGACAGCGGTTTTTATACATCGGTAAAGGTGTTGAAATGCGCTTTGGCGGCGAGCGGTTCGACTTTTTTCGGTAAAAATTGTACCAACAAAAGCCGCTTTTGTCCTAACTGCCAATCCCACCGCTACCATACTTTTGCGGCGCAATCTGAAAACAGTCAGACAATGTTTTTTTTAGGCATTCTGCTCACATCGATGGCCGCACAACCGGCCGACACGGCAATAAATCTTGAAGGTGTTGATGTTACGGCATCGTTCAAGGTTCATTCCGATATGCGGACAATGCCTGCATCGTCATCATCGTTCTATCTGAAAGATATTGAGCGACAGCAGATTAAAACAATATCAGATTTTGCCGCAACAACCCCAAATCTTCACATTCCCGATTATGGTTCAAGCACCACATCGTCCATCTACATCCGCGGAATGGGCAGCCGAATCGACAATCCGGCCGTCGGGATGTACGTTGACGGGGCGCCATATCTGAACAAAAGTTCGTTCGACGAGCCGCTTTGGGATGTGCGCCGCATTGATGTGCTTCGCGGACCGCAGGGCACACTTTACGGACGCAACACCATCGGCGGAATCATCAGTATTACAACACTTTCGCCGTTCGATTACACTGGAACGAGGATTGGCGTTGAGGCGGGCAACGGCAACACGTGGCGTGCTTCGGTGTCAAGCTACAGCCGCCCAACCGATAATTTCGGGTTAAGCGTTGGTGTGGGAGTTGGTCACACAGGCGGCTTTTTCGACAATCAGTTCACCGGCGACAAATGCGACTGGCGCAACAATGGCAGCGGTCGTCTGCGGCTGATGTGGCGCGATGCAGCAGGTTGGAATATTGATAACTCGCTGAATGTCAATCTGACAGACGAGGGCGGATACGCATATGCGCAATTCGACACCGCGCGGCGCGAACTTCTGCCCGTGGCATATAACGATGAGTGCGGCTATCGCCGACTGCACATCGCCGACGGGCTTGTGGCACAGCGGAATATGGGCCGTGTCGATTTCAAAAACGTATTGTCGCTGCAATATCTCGATGACGATTTGCACCTCGACCAGGACTTTACAACAAAAAGCCTTTTTACCCTGCAGCAGACTCAAAAAGAGTACACCGTGAGCGATGAACTGATGTTTCGCAATGCTGACAAATCGCACGCAATCAATTGGTTGGCTGGCATGTCAACTTTCTTCAAACACAACAGGATGAATGCGCCCGTGATGTTCAAATTCGACGGCATCCACCAGCTCATTCTCGATAATGCCAACAGAGGCTTGCAGACGGTTTTCCCGAACGACAGCTTGAGTTTCAGCGAAGATGAATTCCTGATTGGCAGCCGTTTCACAACGCCAACCATCGGTGTTGGGGCATACGGCCAGGCTGAATGGCGGCTTGCCGATTTTGTGCTAACGGCAGGTTTGCGCCTTGATTACGAGCGGGTTGCGTTCGAATATGCCAACGAAGCTGAAATACACTACAATTTTTCGCTCACCTTTAAGGACTACCGCCCAATGCGCACCAGCCTCGATGGAACCGAAAGCCAGTCGTTTTTTGAGGCGATGCCGAAACTGGCTGTGCAATACACTGTGGGTGAGCAAAATATCTACGCATCGGTGGTTCGCGGGTTCAAGTCGGGCGGCTACAACACGCAAATGTTCTCCGACATTCTGCAAAACCAAATGAAGGCCGACCTGATGGGTGCTTTGGGTGTTTATTTCAGCACTGGCACAGAGGGGTATTCGATTGGCGAAGTGATTGATTACCAGCCCGAACACAACTGGAACTTTGAGGTTGGCGCTCACCTCACCGCCGCTGATAAACGGCTCACTGCCGATTTAGCGTTGTTCGGCATCAGGTGCACCGACCAGCAGCTCACCGTTTTCCCAAACGGCAACAATACCGGCCGCATGATGACCAATGCCGGGCGCACACGCTCGTTGGGTGCTGAAGCCGCGTTGAATGTCAATATTATAGACGCAATCCGATTGTCAGCCACATACGGCTACACCGACGCCGTTTTCACCGATTACAACAACGGCCTTGCCGATTTTTCGGGGAACCGTCTGCCTTACGTGCCGCAGCATACAGTTTCGGTCGTAGCCGACTACGGGCAAACCATTGACGGAAAGTTTGTTAACTCGCTGTCGGCGCAGTTGCGCTATACTGGCGCGGGGCGGGTTTACTGGAACGAGCAGAACACTGTCTGGCAGGATTACTACTCGCTTTTGGGAGCGTCGGTGGGCATGGGCGGCAGTGGATGGAATCTGCAATTATGGGCAAAGAATATTGGCAATCAGGATTTTAGCAATTTTTATTTTACGTCGGTTAGCCGCACATTCCTTTCGAAAGGGAAGCCGCGCCAATTCGGCATATCATTGAATCTTTTTTTATAAACAATTAAATATCAGTTAAAATGAAACGTTATTTCAGTTTTTTGATTTGTGCCGCAATGCTCTCTTTCGTGGCTTGCGACAAGAGTGACAACAACGATGAGAAACCGGCCCCCGCAGCTGCATCGGCATTAGGTAAAATGTCTGTAACACAGACCGATGGTACAGTCTTTACCCAAGACTGTGTGTCAGTGAACATCGCTTACGACGCTGACAGCGCCACCATCACAATGCTGAAGGTGAAGTTTGCCGAGCGTATGCCGCTTGAGCTTGATATGACCATCGGCGGTGTGCAGTACAACGAGGACGGCGGCAGTGTCAAACTGTCGGGCAACAACATCGTCCCTATGGCTATGGGCGGACCTTTCCCCAAGTACACCATTACCAATTTCGAAGGCGAATCTAATCCCGCAAAGGGTACTTTCCGGTTCTCGATGATGTGTGGCGAGAATCCGACAAGCTACGAGGGTGCACTGGTGAAATAAAAGGGCTATTGCGCTGCACCACCATGCGCAAATCGATGAATGACAAACAAAAAGTGCCGCATAATGCGGCACTAATTTTTTGCTTACTTCCGAAGCTAAGTCTTCGCAAAAAGCAAAAAAAAAGCCCTCAAACGAGGGCTTTAAATTAGTTTACTTTGTCAGCCAAAGCCTTGCCAGCTTTAAACTTCGCAACTTTTTTAGCTGCAATCTGAAGTTTAGCACCAGTGCGTGGGTTTTTGCCGGTTCTTGCTGAACGCTCGCTAACTGCGAAAGTTCCGAAACCTACCAACTGAACGCTGTCACCTTTACCAAGTGCGTCAGCAACTGCTGCTGTGAAAGCATTCAAAGCTTTTTCTGAATCAGCTTTGGTCAAGCCTGATTTTCCTGCCATAGCGGCAACTAGTTCTTGTTTGTTCATTACCAAAAAATTTTAAGGTTTTATAAAAAATGAATGTTGCTTAAAGCATTGTAAATATAGGAAAAGTTAGCAATTGTGTACCGCTCGAGGCGAATAAATGTGTTTTTTTTCTTAAAAAAATCGACAATTGGCCGTTTTTGGGAGATTTTTCTGCTTTTTGCCTCTCAAAAGCCGGATTTATGGCTTAAATAGGAGCTTTTATAAGGTAAAAAAGCACTTGTTGATGGGAAATCGAATCTTGCGTTTTACCATTTTTTCGATTTTTTACTCTGAAAAAGTCACTTTCGGCAGCGGGAATCGCACGATGAGCGCGTAGATGCGCGTGAAAGTTGCGTCATCCGATACAATTTTGGCATATATCGAGCCCGTTTTTAGTGAGCCATACTTGTTGGCGTAGTAGGTTGGTTTGCGGGAGTTGCCATATGTTGAGGACATTGGCGGTGTTAACATTGCCGAGATTGTGGCGGCAGTTTTTGTCGTAACAGCAGGCGGCCACATCGCCGTTGGCGGCCACAACTATCGTGCTGCGCAGGCGGAAACAGTTTTTGCTGAAATTCCGTAGGATGGAGAAGGAGCCATCGGGATTTTGGCGATATCGTCTGAACCGCGGATTTTTTGGCAATGTTTCTGCAATATTGTTACAATTTTCAATCTGTGCAGTCTTCAGTACCACACTGTCGGCTCCCCATTGGCGGGCAAGTCTTCTGATTTCGGCAATCTGATGCTCGTTGTGACGGAAGACGATGAACTGTACTGTGAGTTCGGGATTATGTCGCCCCAATTGGTGACGGGCTTCGGCCATATTTCCAATACCCTCGATTACCGCTTGCAGACTACCTCCAACGCGGTAACGGCTATAAACATCTTGTGTGGTGCCATCGACCGAAACAATCAGTTGGTCAAGACCGCTACCGACAAGGTTGTGGCAAAGCTTGGGAGAGAGTGTCTGGCCGTTGGTCGACATTGTGGTGAAGATGCGCCTACCGTGGGCCTTGGCAATCATAGTGCAAAGGTTGGGGTTGAGCGTGGGCTCGCCTTGAAAAAAGAACTGACAACTAATCAGCCAAGGTGCCAAAGGCCGCAAGGCGTTTTCGAATGTTTCCATGTCCATCAGCTGGCTACGGCGTTGCAGACGACCACCGCCCAAAGTGCATTCGGGACATTGCAAGTTGCACACCGATGCAGGTTCAACTGAGATCGATTCGGGCATGGTTCGTACTCTCCGTATCCGCGCAAGCGTGCAAAGCCGCATGCGTACAGAATTGAATACGCGGCGAAGCGTGAATGTCCGAAGCAGCCTTGCGGCCATCAGTGTTTCAGTCCAAACCTTCATTCCTATATATTATATGGTATGATCTCATATCACGAAAGCGGGAATTCATCCAACAGCGGCTAAATTAGTGTTTTTGTCGCGTCATGCGGCTAATTGTTTTTGTTGTTACATAATTGCAATTTTTACGTCAATACATTAAATTAGCAATTTGTTTTGTGAAACAACGATTTGAATCATGGGAAATAATTATTCAAGTTGCAGTGTGTTGTGCTGTATAGCGGCTATTTGCGCAGCAATCTTTTCATTGCTCTCGCCGATACCCGCCTTTGCGCAAACCCAACTCGACAGCACTATTCTGAAACAAATCTCCCCCGACTTGCAGACAGCCAAAGTGTACGCGCAAATAGATGATTTTGAGGCGGCTACAGTTTACCTGAACAAAGCCGAACAAACCGTGGCAAGCATTGGCGACACCGCCGACTTACTCCTATTCTATCACACAATTGTCAACAATTATAATTTATTCTCGTTCGAAATCGCCCAGAATTATACGAACAAAATGCTGGAAATAGGCACGCAAAAACGCGATACGGCAACTCTTGTCAGTTGTTATTTGACGCTTGGAAGTTTTCTTCAATGGCAAAATTACGACCAGTCGGCGGAAGAAAATTACAAGATAGCGGCGCGGCTTTGCCGACAATCGAACAATCATTATTCGCTGGTCGAAGTGTTGTGCACAATGGGTTATTTCTACGGCGGTCAGGCCGAAAAGCACCATTCTGATTCAATTAATCTTATTGTAATACAATGTTTTAAGGAATCAGCGCGGATTTGCGACTCGCTCAAGATAACGGAGGGTCAATGGTTCGATTATACCTATATCGGGCTTGCCGGCTGCAACTTGGGCGTGGCTGAGGGCACTGGCGACCAGCGCTACACCGACACTTGCTACTACTATTTCCAAAAGGTGGCGCAGTCGCCTACGCTCGATAAGAATCATAAAAACGATGTTTATGTCCGCTACCTTATCCAGCGTAGGCAGTACCAGAAGGCGCTGGATTATGTCGATGCCAATTTCGATAAAAATGGCACCGACTACCACAAAAAACTGCACACCATTTACGGTCTGATGGGCAACTACCGCGAGGCTTACCGCCACTTGCAGGCGTATCACGAGCTGACGAACCAGACCAATGTGGAAGAGAATGCCCGAGTGTTGGCCAAGTCGGAAGCCGACCGTGCCGCCGCCGTTGAGCGCGTCAAACGCGATGCCGACAAGCGCGTCTATGAGGCCGATGAGCGGCGGATGCAAACAATAATCGTGTCGCTGATTTGCGGACTTGCACTGATTCTGCTTTGGGCGGTGTTTATTGTCAGAATGTTGCACGCCAAGCATAAAGCCAATGCCGAACTTGCCCGCAAAAATACCGAACTGGCTGAGCAAAAGGAGGAAATTACCTCGCAGCGCGATGAGATTGCAACCCAACGCGACACAATTCGTGCCCAGCGCGACGAGATTCAGGCCAGTATCAACTATGCCCGCCGCATCCAGCGCTCACTGCTCACTCCGGCCGAGACAATCGACCGTATCTTCCCCGATCATTTCCTACTTTACAAGCCGCGCAATGTGGTCAGTGGCGACTACTATTGGGTTGGACAGTTTGGCGACAACAAAGTCTGCATTGTGGCAGACTGCACCGGTCACGGCGTGCCTGGCGGTTTTATGAGCGTGCTGGGAATGACCAACTTGAATTGGATTGTAGGTCAAGATGTTAGCCCCGATATGATTCTGAACCGCTTGCGCGAGGCCATTATCGCCAATCTGCGCCAGAGCGACGACGCCCCCACCGCCCTTCAGGATGATGGCGAGAAATATTCGGCCATCGAGCGCAGCACCGACGGAATGGATGTGGCCGTTTATGTCATCAACGAGAGGCAGATGACTCTCACTTTTGCTGGAGCCAACAATCCGTTGGTCCTTATTCGTGGCAATGAAATCAAGTTGCTGAAAGCCAATAAGATGCCGGTTGGGATATATGCACGCATGGCCCCGTTTGTGAACATAACTGTCGACTTGCAGAAAGGCGACTGCATATACACATATTCCGATGGTTATCAGGACCAGTTTGGGGAGGGGACTGACAAGAAATTCATGGGCAGCCGCCTTCGTGAGTTGCTACTTGAAATCCATGAGCGCCCAATGGCGGAACAGAAAAAAATTCTGAACAGCACCTATGAGGAGTGGCGTGGTCCGGCATCGAACCAGACCGACGATGTGGTGGTAATGGGTGTGAGGGTTTAATGAACCTTATTATTCCCTATTTTTGCCGAAAAAATGAGACACTTTCTGCGCATAGAACACCTTTTCATTTCGCTTGCGGCAGCATTAGTGCTGATGCCGAAGGTTGGAACTCTTGCGCAGACTGAGCCCGACAGCGTTCTTGTGCGGCGGGCCGATTCCATCCTGCTGAAAGCCGACGAGCTGATGCAAAAATACGACTACAAAAACGCCTCTCGCCAATTTACAATGGCTGTGGAGACTGTGGAAAACATTTCCGACCTGGTTTCAAAAGTTCGTATTTACCTGGCTGTTGCACAGGGAAATATGGTTGCGAATCCAAATCACTCGCTCCGCTATTTAAACCCGGCTTTGGGGTTCAGCAACTCGCTGAGAGACACCAATTTGCTTGCAACCTGCTACCGTATGCTCGGACTCGACGCGCAGAACACCGGCTATCTGCTTACAGCCGAAGACTATACATTGTATGCGGCTCATTTAGACTCGGCTTCGCACAATCCGAATCTGGTTCGAAGTCTGTGCCTTTTGGGCCATATCTACTCGGGTTTGGCCGAGCGGCAGCATTCCGACTCACTGGCTCGTCTCGCTATCGTCTATCTTAATAACACGCTGCACCAGTGCGACTCGTTAGGCATTGAGGGCAAAACGCGCGACGCCGCCATTATTGGACTTGCCAGCGCCTATATCGGTCTTGCCGAAATTACTGGCAATAAGCACTTTACCGACACTTGCAATCTTTATTTCACGCAGATAAAAGACTTACCGAACCTTGATGTTATAGCGGCAAGAATTGTGAACGCCGTGAATGTCCGCTATCTTATCCAACGGAAAAAATTCCGTCAGGCTTTGGACTTAATCAATGCTGATTCAAGTTCTTACTTCCGGTCGAAGGCCGGTCGGGCCGAGTACCACCGCAATCTGTATAAGATTTACGAGGCTCGCGGCAACTACAGCAAGGCATTTGTGCACCTGAAGCAATACACCGATATCGACAACGAAATCCACGGCGAGAACAGCGTCCGCACGGTGGTTACATCGGCAAATAAAAAATCGGCTGCCATCGAGCGCCTAAGCCACGAATCGGAGATACGGGTTTTCGAGGCCCAGCGCAGCAAGATGAAGGTGATAAACATCTCGCTGCTGTGCGGATTGATAATGGTGATTTTGATGGTGGTGTTTGTTGCCAGAATGCTGCAAATCAAGCGCCGTGCCAACTCCGACCTGGCGTCGAAAAATGCCGAGCTGGCCGAGCAGAAGGAAGAGATTGAAGCTCAGCGCGATACAATTAAAAATCAGCGCGACGAGATTCAGGCCAGCATCAAATATGCAAGGCGCATCCAGCGCTCGCTGCTCACACCTGAAGAGACTATCACACGCATCTTCCCCGACCATTTCCTGCTCTA
>JAGCFC010000220.1 GCA_017650325.1 Salinivirgaceae bacterium
ACAAATACGAGTTCGCAAGCGCCTTGAATGACTACATATATTACTACAACAATGATAGAATTAAACTACGCCTGAAAACTAGTCCGGTCAAATACAGAAATTTATTATTTAATTTTGTCCAATAAAAGGGGTTCACATCAGAATATCGTCTCTACCATAATTTCTATCACTTATCCATCGCCAGCCTCAACCCGCAGATGTCGTTCTTGGCATCGGGTGCGTTTTTGCTGCGGTTCCAAACCCAGCAGGCCTGTGATGTGTCGTTGAAGCAGCCGCCGCGAATCACATACTGCAGCGATTCGACACCCTCGTATGGGTCGGAACACCACTCCCACACATTGCCGCTCATGTCGTAGATTCCCAATTCGTTAGGCGCTTTGGTGGCAACGGCATGCGTATGCGACTCGGAATTTTTTGAGTACCACCCAACTTTGCCGATAACATCGCCGCCGCTGAACTTATAATTGCCGCTTTTGCTGCCGCCGCGTGCCGCATATTCCCATTCGTCCTCAGTCGGGAGGCGGAATTTCTGCCCTGTCAGCTGATTCAGTTTCTCGATAAACGCCTTGCACTCGTTCCAACTTACCGACTCAACGGGCATGTCTTTGCTGCGCGAACGCAATGTCGATGGATTTTTGCCCGTCACTGCCTTCCACAAATCTTGTGTCACCTCGGTGCGGCCAATCATAAAGCCGCCAACTTCTGTCTCTTCCTGCTTCCCTGGCTCACCCATATTATATGTGCCGCCATCGACACAAACCATCTCGAACTTAACTCCGTTGGCCGTAAACTCACGAACCTCGCCGTTCTGCGCTGCGGCAAAACCAGCCGTTGCAACTGCAAACAAACTGAAAATCAAACGTTTCATAACATATCGTTTTAGAGTTTCTAAGATACGAATAAAAATCGAGATTACCGATATCGAATTGTCGATTTGAAAGCAGATGATTCGGACGGACACCGATTGGTGGATTTATTTCATTAATTATCAACCAAATAAACCCAACCAATCAAATCACTTCGCCGACATATAGTCGCCCACCCATTTCGCATCCTGCATGTCTTTCAGCAGACGGATAAGGTTGTCGCCATAAATCACAGTGCTCAAATACTCCATTCCGTACTGCGACAGAATCTGCATCTGTCCTTCGGTTGGCACTCCATTCTGACCACCCCACCCCAGCGCTTTCGATTCGCCGAAAGGATAAGTGGCATAGCGCAACTTCCATAGGTCTTTGAGTGTAAACTGGTTAATGCCGTGGGCTTCGAACAAATCGATACGGTCGGGGTTGGCTTTCGAGGCCTCTCCTCCACCGAACTCCCTCAGAAAAACCTCGTAGGTAACAAACCGCACCGTTGCCTTGCCGTCATACGAAAGGCAGTGAATTCCATAGCTGACAGGATCCAAACCCGCTGTCGGCATCAGGCTTATGCAGAACGAATACCGCGCCAAACGGAACGCTTCGGGGTTGTCGCTGCCTTTTGGCAACAAGATTTGCGCCTGCGTCTGCAAGCCTGCCATAATCATCAGTAATACAATCAGTTTCTTCATATCAATCAATAATAAACGACAAAGCGGCCAGTGCAATCAGAATTGCTCCGGTGAGTGTCTTTTGGTGATGTTCGAAAATGTGCCAGTTGAGCCGGCTCAAGCCTTTCGTGCCAACGTAAACAAGCAGCAGCATTGTGCTGACGGTGGCAAACAAATAAATAGCCGATGTGGTCAGTATGCCAGACCAGCCGAACGCTCCGGCCGGAAGGAAATAGACCTCGAGCTCAATGCAGGGCGAGAAAAACATTGCCACAACCATCGACCCGACAATGGCGCGCTTGCTGCGGCCGCCAGTCTCGTCGAAATGATTGTGATGGCGATGGCCCTTGCCAATGAAATCGGATGCGATGAAAATTAGTCCCAGCACGGCCAGCACCACAGGCGCAATCCAGTGCGCCAGCTCGGCATGGTTGCTCGACAGGCGGAATCCCGCAAGGCCAATCAGCACGCCAATGATTATTGTGCTTGCAATGTGCGCCGCCCCGATGAGAACGGTGGCGTTCAAGGTCTCGCGCATTGTCCAGCGCTCCGATTTGCCAATGGCCACAATGGGCAGCCAATGGTTGGGAATGGCGGCGTGGACAAGGCTCAAAAGCAAACTACCCGATATTATCTGCCACATCAGCGGTTAAGGTTTAACAGGAAGTCAAATTCTTCATCAGGCTCAATCTCAATCGGTTGACGACCGTTAAGGAACAACCGCAAACTGTGTTTCCCGATGTACTCGATGTGCTCGCCGCTGATTTTCAGCATACATCCCTCGCGCAAGCCCACAACAGTCGATTTCGGGTTGGCGGCCAGATACTCAAGAATGCGCTCCTCGCGAGTCTCGCCTCCGTGGCCTTCAATCTGCTTGTCGGTGTAGTGCGGATTGATTTGGAACGGCACCAGTCCGAATGTATCGAATCCCAGCGGGTCGACCACGGGCATATCGTTGGTGGTCTGCATTGTGGGGCAGGCAACATTGGCGCCCGCACTCCACCCAACGTATGGCGTTCCGGCCTGCACCTTGCGGCGCACCGGCTCAATCAGGCCGTTCTGATGCAGATGGCGCACCAAATTCCACGTGTTGCCGCCACCAACCACAATGGCGTCGGCAGTCTCGATGGCTTCCGCCTGATTTTCAAACCGATGTATCGATTTCACTGCCATTCCGAACTCCTTGAAACGGCGGTTGAGTTTGGCCTCGTAGTCATCGAAACTGAACGTGACGGCGGCGTACGGAATGAAAACTATATTTTGGCACTTGCCGATGAATTTCACAATCTCGTCTTTCGAATACTCCAAATACGGCTCGCCAGCCATTGTTGAGTTGCTTATAAGTAGAAGATTCATAGTTATTTATAGATTAATTGATTAACTGATTGATTGAAGGTTGAATGCAGAATTTAATTGATTACCACTCGTTTGGCAATGTCTCCAACCTTCACAATATAAACGCCTGTGGTGTTGATATTTATTGTGCGGATGCGGCACGCCACGTCCCTACAAACCAACCTACCCATTGCATCATAAACCCGGATTTCATCCGTTGCATTCTCAACTACAATGTTTTTGCCGTAGGCATAGATGCTAACTGCATTGGCGGCGGATTCAGTGACGGCGGTTGGCTTGTATCCCCAAACAACAGGACAGCCACTATAGTTCCATTCAACATCCCAACCATCAGGTTTTGAATCAGCCTCAATGTTAATTGTTAGAATATCGCAATCCAAGAACGCCATTTTGTCGATAATTGTGACTGATTTAGGAATAATAATAGAAGCAAGGTTATCGCAACTGCCAAATGCATATTTTCCTATACTTGTTATAGAATTAGGAATATTGATTGCCGACAAACTATAACAATACTCAAACACACTATTGCCAATTATGGTTAGTGAATTGGGTAAAGTGACTGATTCCAGACCTCTGCAATCTCGGAACGCATTTTCACCAATAAAAGTTACTGTGTTTGGAATTTTAACAGATTCAATATACATACAATCAATAAACGCTGCGCCAAGTATAATTTTGCAATTATCATTTATGTCACAAGAAGTTATTTGGTCTGATTTTTTTCTGACCAAACAAACATACGGGTTTTCCGCACTGCCCAAATAACAAGCATTGTCATACTCATTGTATTCTAACTTATCGCACTCGAAGAATATGCCATAGCCAATATTTTCCACTGAATTAGGAATGGTTACGGACGTTAGGCTTGCGCAACCATAAAAAGCATAATCGTCAATGGTTTCAATTGAATTAAGCATAGTTACGGACTTCAGATTTGTGCAGTAATAAAATGACTTTTCTCCGATACTAGTGACGGTGTTGGGAATTGTTACATCTGTCTTACTCCCCACATATGCCGTGAGCTTTGTTTTATTTGTATCAGAATATATAAAACCTTCTGCATCAGGTTCTGCGTTCAAATTCAACGCCCCCCACGGACTGCCTTCTGCCGCCCCAGAGTAATAAATGTTTTTTACGAAAGAAAAGGCATTTTCACCGATGCTCGTTACGGAATTTGGTATGGTCAATGACGTTAGCTTTCCGCATTCTCCAAACGCAGTATTGCCAATATTCGTAATTGCATCGGGAATTATTATTGATATTAGATTTATGCAATTATTAAAAGCCCAATCTCCAATGTTGGTAACTGAATTTGCGATGGTCACTGACTCAAGGTTTCTACAATGAGTAAATGCGTAATTGCCAATGCTTTTTACCGAATATTCGATTTCATTATAGATTACTTTTTCAGGAATAACGATGGACACTAATTCAGAATATTCGTTGTTCAAAACATCATCTGTTGGGTAAACGGGTTCACCCATCACTTCCACTGTGTAAGGTTCCGTGTTGTTTGTAATTCTATAATACAAATCACCACTTTTAAATTCCTGCGCCATCGCCTGCCCTGCAAACGCAACAGCCGCAAAAAGCATTATTAGTCTTTTCATAAGAATTGTTATTTTATTTCCAAAATTACAACTTTTAATTCCGAACACCTACATTCTAACTCCCAACTATTTCACTATCTCCATTTTAATCGTCACCGCTTCAAGCGGCCAGTCGCCCTGCCCCGTTTTGACGGCGGCAATCTTATCGATAACTTCAAGGCCCTCAACCACTTCGCCAAAAACAGTATGCTGCCCGTCGAGATAGGCGCAGCCGCCCTCCGACTTGTAAACGGCGCGGTGCTCGGGGCTGATTTTCACATTGTAGTTGAACTCGGTGCCGTTCAGCTCGCCTTCGGTGTAAACCGTGCCCTGCACAATGAAAAACTCAAAAGGCGACGAGCGTTTTTCGGGGTTGTTCTCATACTCGCGCACCATCGACAGGGCGCCACGCTTGTGGATGTTCTCCTCGCGAAACTCCGACGGCAGCGTGTATTTTCCGATTTTCTCCTTTACGGCACGGCGCTCATAACCGTCGGTGTCGCCGCCCTGAATCATAAAATTATTGATAACGCGGTAGAACTCAGTCCCGTCGTAGTAGTGCTCCTTGATGAGGTGGATGAAATTGGCGCGGTGAAGCGGCGTGTTGTCGTACAGCTCCACCACCATTGTGCCCATCGAAGTGATTATGCGCACGCGCTTTTCGGGATTTTGGCGTCCGTATTTGGTAAGCTCCTCAACCACATTGTCTTCGGTCAGGCGCACCATCTTGGGTTTGTCGGCCTTTTTCTTTTGAGTCGATGTCTGCTTTGGTTTTTCAGCCTTCGGTTTTGGTTTTTCGGTCTGCACCAATGCTGTTTCCGCTTGCTGCTGTGGTTGGCCTTTCGGCGATGGTTGGCCGCCGCAGGCACAGAGCACGATTGCCAACACCGTGCTAATCAACACCTTGCCGATATTTATCCTCGTCCTCATCGTTCAGTAGGCTTAAATAACTGTTGTAGCGGCTTTGCGCGATGCGACCTTCGGCAACAGCCTGTTTCACAGCGCATTTCGGCTCGTGAGTATGCGTGCAGTTGTAGAATTGGCAGTTGGCCGACTCGGCGAACATTTCGGGGAAATAGTGCGCCATTTCGTCCTTCATTTCGATGGTGCCAAAGCCCTTAATTCCAGGTGAATCAATAATATAGCCGCCGTTGAGCAGCGGGTGCATTTCGGGGTAGGTGGTGGTGTGCGTTCCGCTGTCGTGCGAGTCGGAAATGGCCGACGTGCGCAGTTCAAGGTTGGGATTCAAGCGGTTGGCGATAGTCGATTTGCCAACACCCGAATGGCCCGCCAACAGCGACAGTTTGCCGCGCGTGAGTTCCTCAATGCGGTCGATGCCGATATTCTCCATCGTTGATGTCTTAACACACTCATAGCCAATCTTTTGATAGACGGCAATCAGCTCGTCCATTTCG
>JAGCFC010000221.1 GCA_017650325.1 Salinivirgaceae bacterium
GGCGAGGCTCTGCACGAGTCGAACCCGATGATGGGACACCGTGGTGTTCGTCTGGGCGTTACTTATCCTGAAATTTCTGAAACTCAGATACGTGCAATCTTTGAGTCGGCTGCCGAGCTTATCAAAGACGGCAAAGACCCGCACGCCGAGATTATGGTTCCTGTAACCTGCGATATGAGCGAGTTGGAATACACCCGCAAGATTGTCGACAAGGTTTACGCCGAAGTTTGCAAGAAATTCGGCCTGAAGGAAATCGGCTTCAAGTTCGGTACAATGATTGAGATTCCGCGCGCCGCTCTGCTGGCCGACCGTATGGCCAAATACGCCGAGTTCTTCTCGTTCGGTACCAACGACCTGACACAGATGACCTTCGGCTTCAGCCGCGACGACATTGGCGCCTTTGTTCCTGCCTATATCGACAAGAAGATGCTTGCCGCCGACCCGTTCCAGACTATCGACCAGGACGGCGTTGGCCAACTGATTGCTTCGGCAACCAAACACGGTCGCTCAACACGCAAAGACCTGAAAGTTGGTATCTGCGGTGAGCAAGGTGGTGATCCGGCATCAGTTGAGTTCTGCTACAAATCTGGTTTGAACTACGTGAGCTGCTCGCCGTTCCGCGTTCCAATCGCGCGTCTGGCAGCCGCACAGGCAACCATCCGCAACAGCAAATAATCAACAATTTGCAATATGAAAAAGCCCGGCGATGAGTCGGGCTTTTTTTTGTTGTACGGATTCTGGAACTAGACATAAAAAAAGGAAAGCTTAATGCTTTCCTTTTTTGTCCAATCGTTATGTTGATTACCAGCACTTGATGCTTTGGAACGACGATGCCGGAAGTCCCGCGCCGTTGTAGAGCGTGGCTTGGTCAACGCAGTCGTTCCAAAGGTAGCGCACCGATGCGGGGGCGGCAACCTTGTCGGATGTCACCTTCACCTTGCCGTCTTCGATTACCGCTGTGGCGGGATAGTATTTGCCGTCTTTGCCAGCAATCTCAAAATCTTTGAGTTCGCCGCCTTTGGCGTTCAGACCTTCACCGTAATCGAAACTCAGGTAGATGGCTTTCCCGTTGATTTCCTGACTCTTGAACAGCGGGCCGCTGCAAACAACGTCTTTGCCGTAGATGTTCTTAAACGCCCACAGCGCAAGGCGGTTGCCCACCTCAACCTTGTTGGCAGGGTGAATATTCTTATTGTTGCCGATGTCGATGGTTGAGGCCATTCCCGAGTTTGCTACCGAAAGCGATACGCGCTGAGCCTCGCGGATTTCCTCAGAATGTCCGTTGGTGCCGTAATCGTAAGGAGCAATCTGCACGTAGTAGAACGGGAAATCGCCCTGTCCCCATCTTTCGCGCCAAGCCTTTATCATCAGCGGGAACGTGCGGGTATATTCCTCGGCGTGACCCACGTTGGCCTCGCCTTGATACCAGATTGCACCAGCCATTGCATAGCCAGCAAACGGCGCCACCATTGCGTTGTAGAGGCAGGTCGGGGTCATTTCGCTCAAATCGGTGGGGCTAATCGGACGTTGGAAAAATTCCATTGTCTGGATGTCGAATTTGTAGAGTTTTCCTTTCGATAATTCGGCTACGGGCAGATATTTCCAACTACCTGCAAGCGACACTGAGGCTTTTTCGTTATCCTTCACATAGCACTTCATTTGAGCTGGTTTGCCGTAGAGTCCGCCACCGCCCATATTGTCGGTAACGCGGATGGCAATAACTGCATTTCCAGCCTTAACCTTCTCGGCGGGAACGGTGTAAACGCGGTCGGCCTGATAGTTGTTGGTGCGGCCGATGGGTTCGCCGTTGAAAAATGTCTCGTCACCGTCGTCGATGGCGCCAAGCGATACCACGAGTTCCTTGCCTGCCATTGCGGGAGTGATTTTTATGGTTTTACGAAACCAGACAATGCCGTCGAAAGCGCGCACCTCGTTGTTGTTTTCCCAAAGTGTGGGGACGTTCATTGAGTGCCATTTGCTATCGTCAAAATCGGGTTTTGCAAGGTCGCCGTCGCCAAGGTCGGGACGGGGGAATGTCGACACCGACTGTTTTTGGGCAAGCCAGCTGTTCCTTTTCTCGATGATTGGCGAACTTGCCTCAATATCTTTTGCAATTTGGCTGTATTCGGGCACCGTTTTGATATAGTCCTGCGGAATCCAGCTCTCAACAGGCGTTCCGCCCCACGACGAGTTGATTATGCCCACGGGCACACCAAGTTCGGCATTGAGTTTTTTAGCAAAATAGTAGCACGTTGCGCCAAACTGCGGGGTGTTCTTTGGCGAAGCGGTCTTCCACTCGCCGCCAGCCTCATTTTCCTCTTTAAAACTGGTATTGCGCTGAACCATAAAGATGCGGATGTCGTTGTTGGTGCTGTTTGCAATATCCTCAGGGCCACCCAAAATGGTGCCGTACGGGAAACCGCTCATTGGCATTTCCATATTACTCTGTCCCGATGCAAACCATACCTCGCCAATCATTACATTGTTGATGTAGATGGTGTTCTTGCCGTTGATAATGAGAGCGTAAGGTCCACCGAATGATGGTGTTTCCACCTTCACCTTCCAAGTGCCGTCAGGAGCGGCTTCGGCATTGATAGTCTTGTTGTCCCAGGTGTTTGATACTGTGATTTTTTCGCCTGGCTCGGCAAATCCCCAAACTGGAGCCGAAGTTTTTTGCTGCAAAACCATTCCGTCGGTAAATAGCGGTGGCATTTTAACGTCGGCAGTGGCGCAGGCAGCAAACGCAGCCACAGCCGTTAGTGTAAGAATCGCCTTTTTCATTGTGTGATGTTTTATAATTCAATTGCAAGATATAATTTTTCGCAAAAGATAGAATCGTTCAGTTTAGTTGCCTAAATTTGACCTATATTTTATGTCACACTAAAAAATAATTTTGAAATATGACAAGCGCATTGGTATGGTTAAAAAGAATTAGAAACATAATTGGTTTCCTTGGTATGATACTTCCTTGGGTGGCTTTGTTAGGTGCATTTTTGGTATCAAAATTTGGCGGAGGCATTCCTGATGAATTTTGGAATGATCTTTCAATTTCAGCAACATACTATGTTGCCCCGGCTCTCACTGGAATACTGACAACGGCAGCCGTTGTTTTAATGTGTTACGACAGCTACGAACCAATAGACGACATAGTAACCACACTCTCTGGTGTCTGCGGAATACTGATTGTTTTATTTCCTTGCAGCTGTTGTGTTTCTCCTGAAAAGGTTGGCTTGTTCCAGCTGCCAGTAAATGTGTCTAATATAATTCACTGTATATCTGCTGTTTGCTTTTTCTTGTTGCTTGCTTATAACAGTCTTTTCTTGTTTACAAAAAGCAAAGATGAAAAGAGTAAACAATCCAAACAGAAGAGGACAAGGAACATTATCTATCGTGTCTGTGGGATTGGAATGTTGGCCGCTTTAATACTAATGCCATTGCCAATACATTTTTTTGCAAAAACATTTATCGTAGAGACAATCGCACTCACTTTCTTCGGTGTGAGTTGGCTTGTGAAAGGTCTGGTTTTCGGCCTTTTGGCAGATGAGTAATAGCGCAACCTGAATAGCAGTTCGTTGAAAAGGTAAACGTTGTCAATAGTGCGAAGTCTGTTGTTTTGAAAAAAACAGCGTTGTTAAAAGAAAATTTATAATTTGCCGTCATTAAAAACCGACGATTATGAATTATATACTCTTCGACGACAGCACTTGGGACGAATTGCTTCCCTTGACCTTCACTCGGCCGACAGCCGAAATCCGTGTGGGAATTCTGACCATCCGCGAGAAGTGGGAAAAATATCTGGCTGGTGAGCCATTGTCGTACTGCACGCGCGCGCACTTGCGGGCAAAGTTCCCGATGAGCGTTGGCGCCGACAATATTTTTATCAATGGTACGGTGATTCCGACGGCCGAACTGCTGGCCGAACTCGAAGAACTTCAACCTGGTCAGGCGCTGGTGTGCGACGATTCGGTTACGGCCATCCGTCTCGACAAGGCGCAGGCCGAACGTTTCGACCCGACAAAAATCGCCTTCAAGGATTATACGCAGCAAATATCTGAATGCCGTCGCATTGAGCATCTTTGGGATATCTTCCAAAAGAACGGCGATGCCATTGAGCACGATTTCCGCATCATTACCAAAGGCCGCAAATCGGCGCAGTTGAGCGCATCGAACCGCATAATCGGCACGGGCGACATTTTTATCGAGCACGGCGCGGTGGTTGAGTGCAGCATTCTGAACACCACCAACGGACCAATTTATATAGGTCGCAACAGCGAGATTATGGAAGGCAGCGCCATTCGCGGACCGTTTGCGCTCTGCACGGGTTCGGTGGTGAAGATGGGCGCGAAGATTTACGGCCCCACAACCGTCGGACCGCACTCGAAGGTGGGCGGCGAACTGAACAACGTAGTGATTTTCGGCAACAGCAACAAGGCCCACGACGGATTTTTGGGCAACACGGTGGTTGGCGAATGGTGCAATTTCGGCGCCGACACCAACTGCTCGAACCTGAAAAACGACTATTCCGAAGTGCGCCAATGGAACTATCCTGCGGGGAAATTCATCAAGACGGGGCTGCAGTTCTGCGGCCTTGTGATGGCCGATTACAGCCGCTCTGCCATCAACACAATGTTCAACACGGGAACGGTGGTCGGCGTGGGCGCAAACATCTATGGTTCAGGCTTCCCGCGAAATTTTGTGCCATCGTTTATGTGGGGCGGCTCGGCTGGATTCAAACCCTGCACGCCTGAAACTTTGTGCGATGTTGCCGAACGCGTTCTGGCGCGCCGCAGCCTGCAGTTGAGCGACACCGACCGCCAACTGATTGCCGATGTCTTCGGCTTGACCGCAAAATATCGCGGGGGATATAAATAATTAGGAGTTAGGATTTAGAAATTAACGATGAAGGGACATAAGACGTCAGACTACAGACAACCGAAAATGATAACTACAACTGCGTCCGTTGACTGAAGTCTGTTGTCGGTAGTCCGAATCCCCAACTTGCAATATCATAAAATGCAGAAATGAATATCGATAAGGATTTTAACATAAAAAAACTGATGTCGTCGGACGACGAAGCGCTCGAAACGGACTTTTTTTCGGTAGCGCCCGACGGCGATTCTGGCAACGACCTGAATGTGCCTGATACTCTGCCAATTCTGCCGTTGCGCAATATGGTTATTTTTCCTGGCATTGTGATGCCGATTAGCGTTGGCCGCGATAAGTCGCTCAAACTCATTAAGAAAGCGTTCAAGGGCGACAAACTGGTTGGCGCGGTAACGCAGCGCGACGCAAGCATCGACGAGCCGACAGCGGCCGACCTTTACGATAGCGGTACTATCATTCAGATAGTCAGGGTTTTCGAGATGCCCGACAACTCAACAACCATAATTGTGCAGGGCAAAAAGCGGTTCAAAATCAATGAGTATGTTTCCGACGAGCCATATTTTACGGCCACGCTCTCAACCATCGACGACATTATGCCGCAGACAGAGCAAGTGGCTGAATTTGAAGCCATTGTGGAATCGATTCGCGATTTGGCTACAAAAATCATCCGCCTTTCGCCCAATATGCCCGACGAAGCGGTTTTTGCCCTTCGCAACATCAAAAACGCCTTTTATCTGATAAATTTTGTTTGCGTAAACAGTTCAATATCAACCGATACCAAACAAAAACTGCTCGAAGAGTCGAATGTGTTCGACCGCAGCACCAAACTGCTCGAACTGCTGTCGAGCGAGATGCAGATGATTGAGTTGAAGAACGATATACAATCGAAGGCGAAGTCGGAACTCAATCGTCAGCAGCGCGAATATTTTCTGAATCAGCAAATTAAGACCATTCAAAACGAGTTGGGCGGCAATCCGATTGAAAAGGAAATTGAGAATCTGCGCAAGCGTGCCGCCGACAAGAAATGGAACAGCGATGTGGCTGAATTTTTCGAGAAAGAACTTGAAAAACTGCAGCATCTGAACACCGCTTCGGGCGAATATTCAATTCAGTTGAACTATCTGCAGACGCTGCTCGATTTGCCGTGGGGCGAATACACCGACGACAACTTCGATATGAATCGTGCAAAGGAAATACTTGATAGTGAGCATTGTGGACTCGAAAAAGTGAAAGAGCGCATTCTTGAGCATCTGGCCGTTCTGAAGTTGAAAGGCGACTTGAAATCGCCCATTTTGTGCCTTTACGGCCCCCCTGGTGTGGGCAAAACATCGCTTGGGCGGTCGATTGCCGAAGCGTTGGGGCGCAAATATGTGCGGATGTCGCTGGGCGGCCTTCACGACGAGTCGGAAATCCGCGGACACCGCCGCACCTACATTGGCGCTATGCCTGGCCGAATCATCGAGAACATCAAAAAAGCCAAATCGGCCAACCCCGTTTTTGTGCTCGACGAGATTGACAAGGTTTCGAATGACTATCACGGCGACCCCGCGTCGGCGCTGCTCGAAGTGCTTGACCCTGAACAGAATGGCGCATTCCACGATAACTATCTCGACATCGATTTCGACCTTTCGAATGTGATGTTTATTGCCACGGCCAACAGTGTTGCGCCAATCAGCGCGCCGCTGCGCGACCGTATGGAAATGATTGAAGTGAGCGGCTATGTGATTGAAGAAAAAATTGCAATTGCCCGTCAGCACTTAATACCCAAACAATTGAAAAACAACGGTCTGGAAGACCATCCATTCACGGCCGACGACGCCACACTGACATATCTGATTGCAAACTACACCCGTGAGTCGGGTGTGCGCGAGTTGGACAAGCGTGTGGCCGAAATTGCCCGGAAGATTGCGAAGAAAATCGTCTTTGGCGAGTCGGTGCCTGAAGCACTTACGCCCGAAAGTATTGTTGAATACCTGGGCAAGCCGCTCTACTCGCCCGATATGTACGACGACAACCGTTTTGCTGGTGTTGTCACTGGTCTTGCGTGGACAGCGGTTGGCGGCGACATTCTTTTCATTGAGACAAGTTTAAGCCGCGGCAAGGGAACTCTCACATTGACAGGTAATTTGGGCGATGTAATGAAGGA
>JAGCFC010000222.1 GCA_017650325.1 Salinivirgaceae bacterium
ATAGAATTAGGAATGCTCACCTCAGTAACTTCCTCACCATTTATATATAAATGATTAGCATACGTTAATGGGTTAGAAGAATAATCAACAAATTCCATTTTACATAAACTCTCGACACTCGCAAACTCGGCTTTAGTAAGGCTGCTGCATTCATAAAACGCATAGTCGCCAATTCTTGTAACCGAATTGCCAATGGTGACTGTTTCCAGGCTGCTGCAACCATAGAACGCACGCTCGCCAATGGTTGTAACCGAATTGCCAATGGTGACTGATGTCAAACCGCTGCAACCCAAGAACGCATACCAGCCAATATCAGTAACCGAATTAGGAATGGTGTAAGGTCCTGTTTTGCCAATAGGACAACATATAAGAATGTCTCTACCTTTTGAAAGCAGAACGCCATTTTCTGATGTATAGTTACTATTGTCACCATCAACTTTTATTTCCGTCAACTTCTGGCAATCGGCGAACGCTGTGCCACCTATGTTAGTCACAGAATTAGGAATGGTTACCGATGTCAGGCCGACGCAATTCTGAAACGCCAAGTAGTCAATATTCTTTACTGAATTTGGAATGGTTACAGATGTTAGACCTGTGCAATCGTAAAACGCACGATAACCAATCTCTGTAACCGCAAACTTTACCCCATCGTTTTCCACCTCAGCAGGAATTATGAGGTTGCCTTGGGGTTTATTATCGTCTGATATTATTCCAACTGAAACTTCGTGTTTTTCGGCATCAGTAATGGTGTATTTTAAACCATTAACTTCAAAAGAGGTTTGTGCCCACGTTTGTGCGGCAAATGTCGCTGCGACTAATAATGCTAGTATACGCTTCATGTTATTGTGTAAAATGTTCTTTGTGTTAAGTCGTATATCATTTGTATTGGCAAATATACTAAGTTTTCACTTTCCATTCCGCCCTATCCTGCCAACGTTGTTAAATTATTTGCAACCGATTGCAACATTTGTTGCAAAATTATTGTATGTTTGCCTGTCAAACATACGAAAAATGGAAAAGAGCGAGATAACCATCTACGATATTGCAAAAGAATTAGGCATTTCGGCATCGACCGTGAGCCGTGCGCTGAACAACAGCAACAGCGTGAGCCAAAAAACACGGCAGGAAGTGGCCGACTGCGCCGAACGGCTCGGCTACCGCAACAACCCGTTTGCGGCCAACCTTCGCAAAGGCTCAACAAATACAATCGGCGTGATTGTGCACCGATTGGACAGTCTTTTCATATCGTCGTTTTTGAGTGGCGCCGAAAAAGCTGCAGCATCGAGAGGGTACCAACTAATTATTGTTCAGTCGTTTGAGGACTCGAACAAAGAGATTGCCAATGCCAAAACAATGCTCGAAAAACGTGTCGATGGCCTGCTAGTGGCTGTGGCCAAAAACAGCGACTCGGTGGCGCACTTCAAACCGTTCAACAATTTCGGCATCCCACTCGTCTTTTTCGACCGCATCATTCCGAATTTCGACTGCGCAAGTTTCTCTATCGACAACTACTCGGCGGCCTGCAAGGTGGCAAGCCACTTGGCCGAACAAGGTTGCCACGACATTGTGCACGCCACCATCGAATCGACATCGATGGTCTATCGCGAGCGTGAGCGCGGATTCAACGAGACGCTCGACCGACTCAACATCCGCCACCGCACAGTGATGATGCCAAATATCGATTTCGACTCGGGCAAGGAACTGGCCAACCAACTGAAAGCCAGCGGTCAAATGCCCGACGGAGCATTCTTCAGCAACGATATGTCGGCCACCGGATTCATTGCCGGGCTTCAGGAAATGGGCCTTAATGTGCCTAACGATGTGGCAGTTGTGGGTTTCAACAACGATATCACAAGCCGAATTGTCAAACCTAACCTAACAACCATCAACTACCCTGCCAACGAACTCGGAACTATGGCTACAAACCATATCATCGATCACCTTCAAGGCATTAACAATCTGTATGTTACCAATCAAGTGGTACTGAAATCGGATTTGATTGTGAGGGAATCGTCGGAAAGGCATAAGGCATAAGACAAAAGGCAAATGCGATAACGTAAACATTTTCAACTTGTTAAACTAAACACTAAACTTTAAAAACATGAATATCAAAACCTTATCAACAATCGTGTGTGTGGCTGGACTGATGGCTTTGGCATCATGCTCAAGCAACAAGAAAAGCTCGGAAATTGGTAATGACGGCCATATGTTGTGGTTCAACTCGCTGCAAATGGATACACCCACAACTTTCGGCGAAACAACGATGCAGATTGCCAACGATAACGTCAAAAAATATTGGAAATCAGGTCCGGAAGTTGAGCTGACACTGAACAGCACAGCAAACGATGCGCTTGGTGGCGAAGGATTTGAACTCACATTCGCCGACGGAAAAATCACGGCTTCGGCAAACAGCGAAATTGGCCTATTGTACGCATCGTATGAGCTTCTGCGTATGCAAGAGTCTGGAAATGAGCCGAAAAACGGCGAGAAAATAGTCAGTGTCCCTGCTTTTGAGCACCGAATTCTGAACCACTGGGACAACCTTGACGGCACCGTTGAACGTGGTTTTGCTGGTCATTCAATTTGGAAATGGGAGACCATCGATACGGCCAACATTGCCGACAACAACAGCATCTACGCCGAATACGCCCGCGCCAATGCATCGGTGGGCATCAATGGTACGGTTCTCAACAACGTGAATGCCAATGCCGACATTCTGACTCGCGAATATCTACTGAAAGTGAAGGCTTTAGCCGACATCTTCCGTCCTTACGGACTGAAAGTGTATCTATCGCTGAACTTTGCCGCACCAAAACATCTGGCCAATCTGAAAACTTCGGATCCGCTTGATAAAGATGTGATTGCGTGGTGGAACGCAAAGGTGGCTGAAATCTACTCGATAATCCCCGATTTTGGCGGTTTTCTGGTGAAAGCCAACTCTGAAGGACAGTCGGGTCCGCAGGACTACGGCCGCACTCACGCCGACGGTGCCAATATGATTGCCGACGCTCTCAAGCCGTTTGGCGGGATTTTGATGTGGCGCGCCTTTGTTTACGACGCCAAAAGTCCGGATCGTGCCAAACAGGCCGTTGAGGAGTTTATGCCGCTCGACGGGCAGTTCCGCGACAACGTGCTGATTCAGATTAAGAACGGCCCTGTCGATTTCCAACCACGTGAGCCGTTCAGCCCGCTCTTCGGACAGTTTGAGAAGACTCAGGCGATGGTCGAGGTTCAGATTACACAAGAGTATCTGGGACATGCCAACCATTTGGTTTTCATGCATCCAATGTGGAAAGAATGCTTGGATTCAGAC
This sequence comes from Salinivirgaceae bacterium, assembly GCA_017650325.1. Taxonomy (GTDB): domain Bacteria; phylum Bacteroidota; class Bacteroidia; order Bacteroidales; family SZUA-534; genus RUG13583. The sequence goes on from JAGCFC010000222.1 coordinate 3,314, forward strand.
ACTTACGAGCGTGGCGAAGGTTCGACCGTTGGTGCTATCACCGAAGGTAAAATATTGCCATATAAATATACGGCTATTGCTGGTGTGAGCAACGTGGGCAACGACCGCAACTGGTGCGGACATCATTTCGCGCAAGCAAACTGGTACGCCTTCGGACGAATGGCGTGGAATCCCGAACTGACATCGGAGCAGATTGCTGATGAGTGGCTACGCCAGACTTTCTCAACTGACAATCAGTTTGTTGAGCCTGTCAAAAAGATGATGTTGGCATCGCGCGAAGCGTGCGTGAAATATGAGATGCCGCTCGGTCTGCACCACACATTCAAAGGCCCTGACCACTACGGACCAGGCCCATGGGACCGCTCTATCCGCCCCGACTGGGAGCCTGCCTACTACCACAAGGCTGCCGCCGATGGCTTGGGCTTCGACCGCACAATGAATGGCTCGGGCGCTGTGGCACAATATCACGAGCCGTTAAAGTCGATGTACAACGACGTAACCACCTGTCCTGAGAACCTGATTTTGTGGTTCCACCACCTGCCTTGGGATTACAAGATGAAGAGCGGACACACCTTGTGGGACGAACTCTGCCTGACTTTCCAATCAGGAATCGACGATGCACGGTCGTTCGTCAATACTTGGAACTCTGTTGAGCAATATGTTGATGCACTGCGTTTTGCCGATGTTAAAGCCAAACTGGAGCGTCAGGCTAAAGACGCCATCTGGTGGCGTGACGCGACAATCCAATATTTCCAACAATTCTCAGAAATGAAGTTGCCCAAAGGCTGCCAGCCTTTCCAACAGAAACTCGACAAACTGATGAAATATCAAATCGGCATAAACAACTATACAAATCCGAAGATTGAAACGCTGCCTGAATACAAATTGGACAACTGACAACAGACGGCAGACAACAGTCAATAGATAAAATATGAAATAAATAAAGGCACAAGGCATAGGGCATAAGGCAAAAGTGAATTGTCTGATGTCCGAAGTCAGATGTCTGAAGTCATTAAAAATAACAATTCATTTTAAATCAAAGTATTATGGACAACAACACTCAAATGTACAGCATTGAGGGCAAGGTTGCCATCATCACGGGCGCAGGTGGCGTTCTGGGTGGCAGCGTGGCCAAAAGTTTTATGCGCGCCGGCGCAAAAGTGGTGGCTCTCGACATCCGTCAGGAGCAACTCGACAAACGTATCGAGGAACTGAACGCCATCGGCAACGGCGAGGCAATGGGCTTGATTTGCAACGTTTTGGACATCGATTCAATTAAGGCGATGGCTAACAAGGTGGTTGAGAAATGGGGCCGCATCGACATCCTTATCAACATTGCCGGCGGCAATATGCCTGGCGCCACTCTCCGTCCCGACCAACCTATCTTCGATATGAAAATTGAGGACTGGAACAAGGTTACCAACCTGAATATGAACGGAACCGTTTACCCGTCGATTGTAGTTGGCGAGATTATGGCAAAACAGAAGAAAGGCGCAATGGTGAACATTTCGTCAATGGCCGCTCTGCAGTCGATGACCAACGTGCCGGGCTACTCTGCCGCAAAGGCCGCCGTGACCAACTTCACACAGTGGATGGCAATGGAGATGGCGCTGAAATACGGCGACGGCATCCGCGTGAACTCTGTGGCACCTGGTTTCTTCATCGGCGACCAAAACCGCGCTGTGCTTTTGAACCCCGACGGTTCGCTCACCGAACGCAGCCACAAAGTGCTGGCCAACACACCAATGCGCCGCTTTGGCGACATCAACGAGTTGAACGGAGCCATCCAATTCCTGTGCTCTGACGCCGCATCGTTCATCACTGGCGCCAATCTGCCGATAGATGGTGGCTTCAGCACATTCAGCGGAGTGTAAACAATCACTGATTAATTGATTAACTGAATAACTGATTGATTGAAAAGTTGATTTACTAAAGGTTACAGAATCGATATTTTTCATATAATTGATAATCAAACAAATCTGCGATATGGAATATATGGATAAAATTGAATTTCGCGAAGGTTTGAAAAACCGGACGAAACAGTTTGCTCTGGCCTGCATAAAATTCTATCAGTCACTTCCTTCAACTGGCGAAAACAGAATTATCGGGAATCAGTTTCTTCGGTCTGCCACATCGGTCGCAGCAAACTATAGAGCCGCCTGCCGCGCAAGGTCTGGCAATGAGTTTTACAGCAAAATATGTATTGTTGTCGAAGAAGCCGACGAAACATTATTTTGGCTGGAAATGCTTACCGAATCTGGGATTGTAACGAATGATAAAGTTTCTTCAATCTATCAGGAAAACGAAGAAATAGTGAAAATAATGGCTACAATCAAAAAGAACTGCAAACCCGAATCGAACAAGTCAGGAAACAATCAGGAAGAATCATAAATCTTTTATTCAGTTAATCATTTATTAATTCTATCATTCTATTAATCAATTAGTCTATTATTCAATAAATGGCATTAGAAAAAACTTGGCGCTGGTTCGGGTTCAACGACCCAATCACGCTCGACAATTTGGTACAAATGGGTGTCGAAGGCGTAGTTACAGCCTTGCACCACCTTCCCATCGGCGTTGTATGGGAGAAAGACGAGATTCTGAAAGTTAAGAACGCCATTGAGGCTAAAGGACTGCGCTGGAGCGTGGTTGAGAGTCTGCCCGTGAGCGAGGCCATCAAAACCTGCTCGGCCGACCGCGACCTGCACATCGAGAACTACAAGAAATCGCTGCGTAACCTTGGCGAGTGCGGCATCGACACTGTCTGCTACAACTTTATGCCCGTGCTCGACTGGACACGCACATCGCTCACCTACAAACATCAGGGCGGCGGTGAAGGTCTGTACTTCGACTACACCACTTTTGTGGCGTGGGACTGCTACATTCTGAATCGCCCCAACGCCGAAAACGAATATCCCGCTGACGTGGTGGCCAAGGCGAAAGAACTGTTCAAGACGTTCAGCAAAGAGAAGTGCGACGAACTCACCTACATCATCATTGTGCTGACACAAGGATTTGTGAACGGCGTGATTGACGGCACGGTGAAAGACCCGAAAGCATTGTTCCTTAAATACATATCCACCTACAAAGATATCGACAAGGAGACTTTGCGCGCCAATATGAAACGTTTCCTGGACGACGTTATTCCGACTTGCGAGGAGTACAACGTGAACCTGTGCGTTCACCCCGACGACCCGCCGTATCCTGTTCTGGGTATGCCGCGCATCATCGGCTGTATGGAAGACTTGGAATGGCTGCGCAAGGCCAATCCGAGCCTGCGCAACGGCATTACCTACTGCACCGGCTCACTCTCGGGTCGTCCCGACAACGACCTTGTAGCAATTGCCGAACGTTTTGCCGACGCCATACACTTTGTGCATCTGCGCAACACGCAGCATTTGGACGATTTCAGCTTCTACGAGTCGGGCCACCTGAAAGGCAGCCTCGACATGCCTGCTATTGTCGAAGCTCTGCTCAAGGAACAGCACCGCCGCATCCGCGAGGGCCGCAAAGACATCCGTATGCCTTTCCGTCCCGACCACGGCATCCGCATCCTGAACGACCTCGACCCCGACAAGAACATCTACAACGCCGGCTATCCGCTCTGCGGTCGTATGCGCGGCCTGGCAGAAATCTCTGGTCTGATGGCAGGAATCGAGTACAAGCTGAAAGACTGATTAAAAGCTGATTTTCAGCAATAAACATTATAGAGGCGTCACTTTGTGACGCCTCTATTTGTTTTTATGACGCAGATTGAAAATTCGAACACGCAGACACTGTTTTCTCCTTGCTGAGCCTGTCGAATGTGGCATGAATATGACATTAGATTTGTTCGAACAAATTGTCTAACAACGAAAATAATTGACCAAACGCCATTTATACTGGGCAAAAGAATTGAAAGTGAACCGCAAAAAACTTACATTTGTATTATTGATGTGCAATTAGAAAAGACATCGACATGAAACGACTCGGAACCCAAATAATTCTGTTGGTTTTTGCGGCTTTGGCGGTCAGTTGCTTAGGCGACCCCGAAATCGACGAGATAAAATACACGCGCGTGCCGAATATCGCCGTGCCTGTGTTCCACTCCGATGTCGATTATAATGGCATTTTCAAGCATCTTGCCAAAAACAAACCGAAGAACGACGCCAAAGTCAGTTTCGACGAAGATGGCTTCATTTATCTGATTTACAGCAATGATTATAGTGTATCGTGGGACTCCGTGGCCGACATTAGCAGCATACACTGGAACACTAGCCAGATGTATTCGACAAAAAAAGGCTTGGAAATAACCGACAGCATAAGGCTTAACGCTGACCCGAACCAACGTTTCGACACGCTGATCATAGCGCAGTCGACCATGACAGTAAGAGTTGGAAAACAATCAGTTACGGGACAAGGAAAACTCTCATTCCCCGAACTCCGCAAAAATGGCAAAGCATTGGAAATCAATTGGAAGCTCGGCGAAGGGACAAAAGAGATAATCGACCTTGAGGGATATAAAATTCTGCCAAAGCAAGCACCAGGATTGAGTTACATGACCATCGATGTGGCTATCAGCGGCACTGAAAACAGCTCTACCGCAATATCGCAACTCGACATTGAGATGAAGACAACTGATATTGTTCCGCAAGTAATATTCGGCTTTTTCGGGACAAAAGTTGTGTTCGAAAGCCCAACAAGCATGGAGCTTAGCTTTTTCAGAAGCCACGACTTCCCCGACGAGGTTAAATTCACCGGAGCATTCATCAATCTCGATGTCAACAACTGGACAGGCACGCAGTTCGACCTTAAAATGCATGACAAGTACCTTGTCAAGCACAACCACGACTCGATGCCCATCCACATATTGCAAGACAGCGCGCTTTACATTGACCAGATAAACTACAAAGACTATCGCGCCGACGGCAGCTACTCGCCGTGCCACAACTATTTCCGCATCGACTCGACCAACTCAGATGTCAATTCCATTCTGAGCTCCGACCCCAACAACTACGACTACAGGCTCAGAATCATATCGAATCCACACGGCGAGACAAAAGAGAATTTTGTAACCGCCAAGACCAACCTTGTGGCCCAAGTGGACATGTACGTTCCATTCTGGCTGCAAATCAACGAATTGATGCGACACGACACCATCGAATTCGACATTAACAACATTATTCTCGACGCCGACAATGCGAACTATATCGACTCTATAGCGCTCCATTTCGATTTCGACAACGGTTTTCCAATAACAATGTGGTCGCAAGCCTATCTTGTCGATGAACGCTACGATATTGTCGACTCGATTTTCAGCAAGAACGAGACCATGTGGGAACCACCCGAGTTCGATGACAACTACCGCGTTTGCAAATGGACAGAAACAGACAGGCGAACAATCCTGGACAGCGAAAAAATCAAATATTGCTCGGAGAGAAACGTGAAGAAAATCATTCTCAAAACCAGCATGTCAACAATCGACAACCCCAACCGATATTACAAATTCTACAAGGAATACGGGTTGACAATGGATTTCTCATTTGAAATGTTTGGCCGGAAAAAGTAATCGATGATGAAAAAGCTTATAGTTCCCATATTGATTGCAATGCTGTCGGCGAGAGTATCGGCTCAAACGTCGCTGTCGCTATACTATATGGAGAGCGTTCCGCAATCGTCGGCACTGAATCCGGCACGCGCCCCTCGCGGCAACGTGTTTGTGGGACTGCACGGCACAAACATTTCGATGCGCACAGAGACGAACATCAAAATGTCGCAGCTGTTTCAGAAAACCGACGGACAATGGCATTTCATTACTGAGAGAGAGTTCGACTACAAAAAAATAAACCGGCGGTTCAAAAAAGGCGCACGGCTCAACGAGCAGCTTAGCATTGGACTGATAAACTTCGGATGGCGCAAGGGCGACAGCTACCTCACGTTCGACCTTAACACGCGAATCGAGGCTGGTGCCACACTGCCTTCGGGACTGTTCAAAATACTCGACAATGGCATGCCCGACGGCTCTCGCCGCAACTTCAAGTCACTCAGAGTCTGCACCCAGGCCTATCACGAGCTGGCCTTCGGATACTCGCTCAAACTTGACAAGCAACTATCGGTTGGCGCAAAAATCAAATATCTGTCGGGTATTGCCGCAGCCAGAACCAGAATCAAGAAATTTGAGGCAACCTCAAGCCTTGACGCATTGAATATCAATGTGAACGGAAAATTTGACATGTCGCTGCCGGTACAAATATCGCCGAAAGACGATGGAACAGTCTCGATCGACTCCATTGAAATGAAGGATTTGGCTACTGGCGAAATTATTGCACGCTCGCTGCCGGGATTCCACAATCCAGGAGTTGCCGCCGATATTGGCGCCGAGTACAAAATCGATGAGCGATTCAAGGTTTCGGGCTCAATCACCGACCTCGGACTAATTGTATGGACCAAAGACCTGAACAACATAAAGGTGAAAAATTCTTATAGATACAGTGGCGTTAACATTGAATTCGATGAATTTTTCGACGGGATTGAGTTTGCCGACAAATTCGATGAGATTGGCGATACTCTGAAAAATTCATTCGCCGCACACGCATCGAATAAAATGTTTGTAACTGGTACTCGTCCAAACCTTTACATTGGCGGCGAATACACACCGTTCCGATTTATGACTGTTGGCGTGGTGTCGCGCACAACATTCTGGCTGCACAATATGACGCAGAATTTCAACTTCACGCTCAATATGAAGCCGTTCACCTATGTGTCGGTTATGAATGGTTTCAACATCGACTTAAAAGGCTGTTTGACAGCCGATTTTGGATTCTCAGTGAATATGGGCGTTGTGCAATACTACTTTATGGCTAACGGCCTGCCTATTTTCTACCGCCACATTACCATCGATGGCGAGAAAACCATTGTCCCGTACAACTTATGCGACTTGGGCATAAGCACCGGATTCAACATTATAATTGGCGCAAAAGGTCCAAAAATCAAATCGTTATCAAAATTCAGAAGTTGATATTCGCCCACAATGGCGATAACTGCTTATCGGAGAAAAATCGCAACAAAAATCTTTTGCGCAAGTATTCCGAAAAGTTGTATATTGCTTTGTTTTTAAAAATATAAGATTATGGCAAGTATTAGAGATTTAAAAAGCGACGTAAAGTATTTAGTTTCAGAAATTGTTTCTGACTGCAGCAATGTCATCGTTCTTCATCCCGAAAAGAAAGACGATGTGTTGAACCTGATTGAAAAGGCACTCGACATCCTCGATTCAAGCCTCGACAAAATCAACAAAGGCGACAACAAAGACAAGGCTTACTATAATGGTATCAAAAACGAGGCTATTGACGCAGCCGATGCCATCTACAACCAGTTGCGCGAGATTGTCGGCGCAAAATAAACGGCGTTGAACAATGATTGAAGATTTCAAGAGAACGGCGGAATTCGTCTTGCAAGGACTTAACTACAAGCCTGTTGTAGGAATTGTGCTGGGCAGCGGTCTGGGTGGATTGGGCGACAAAATAAAAGTTGACAAGTCGATCGCCTACAAAGACATCCCCGGATTCCCGATTTCGACAGTCGATGGGCACAAAGGGCAACTGCTGCTTGGCTCGCTCGGCAACAAGAAAGTTGTGGCAATGCAGGGCCGGTTTCATTACTACGAGAACTACGAAATGAACCAGCTCACATTCCCAATCCGTGTAATGAAATTCCTCGGAATCGAGATTTTGATAGTTTCGAACGCATCGGGCGGTATCAACCCTGAATTCAAAGTGGGCGACATTATGGTCATCCGTGACCACATCAACAATTTCCCCGAGAATCCGTTGCGCGGTTACAACTATCACGAGCTTGGTCCACGGTTCCCCGATATGAGCAAAACTTATGACGGAGAGCTTATATCGAAGGCGCATAAAATTGCCAACAATCACGGAATTAAATTGCAAGAAGGCGTGTATATCGGCAGTCCGGGTCCGACGCTTGAGACACCTGCCGAGTACAAGATGTTCCGCATATGGGGCGCTGACGCGACTGGAATGTCAACCGTACCCGAGGTGATAGTGGCGCACCACATGGGAATTCGTGTTCTTGGTCTGTCGATAATCACCAACACCGACAAGCCCGCAACTCCCAACGGCGAGACCACTCACGATGAGGTTCAGGACGTGGCAGGCCGCGTTGAACCGCAAATGACAACGATAATCACAGAACTTATAAACGAACTTTGAAATTCAAATCGTTAAATATCTGCGATTTACAAATCAAAATAAGGACAGCGAAATGCCACACAAAAACAAGGCTATTGCTGTTCTTGTTTTTTATTGGAGCCGCAACTACGGCGCAGGCTCAATATTACGATAGTGGTCAAGACCGATTCCGTCGGCTATCTTACATAAAAACAGAACATTTCGATGTGATTTTTCCGCAGTCTGAGTCCAGACTGGGCCAACTCTATGCCAACAACCTCGAACAAGCCTACAGCAATGGCTGTAAATCGCTCAATTGGCGGCCACGACGAGTTCCGGCGGCACTGTTTCCGTCGTCGGGTTATGCAAACGGCGAGGTAGCATGGGCGCCTCGACGGATGAACCTGCTCACAATGGCCTCGCCCGACAATTACCAACAAGCATGGAATCAGCAACTTTCATTGCATGAATTTCGTCATGTGGTGCAGTCCGACATGCTGAGACAAGGCGCATCGCGTTTCTTCAGCGCCCTACTTGGCGAGCAGTACACAGGCCTTATTTTGGGATTGCACGTGCCCTATTGGTTCCTCGAGGGAGATGCTGTGGCCTACGAAACCGGCGCATCGCTATCGGGACGCGGACGAACAGGTGATTTTACCAACCAACTGGCGGCGCAAGTGGCGCAAAAGGGTGCTTTCAGCTACCCAAAAGCCATGTTCGGCTCATATGCCGACAAAGTTCCAACACGCTATCACCTTGGCTATCAACTTATAAGTTACGGGCGTTTGCACTATGGTGAGGAAATTTGGCAGAATGCAATGAACTGCGTTGCACGACACCCTATTGCATTAAGGCCGTTCGGACGTGGTATTAAGCAAACTACAGGACTAAAGGAAGATGAATTCTACAAAGCCGCACTCGAACCTCTCCGCCTAGGTCCCAAAAACGCCGCACCGGCCAATATGAATCTCATTACCAACCCAACACCTAACGACTACGACAGTTACTCACTTCCGCAAAGTCTCCCGAACGGCAACATTGTTACCTATCGCGAGCAACTGTCTGATATTCCGTCGTTTGTAATGATCGACACAGCGACAAAACGCATTAAGAAAATCACTCGTCCCGGACCTATGATTGTCAACCATCATTCAGTTTCGGGCAACATGCTCATTTGGAACCAATTACGCTACACCAGATGGGAACATTTGAGCCACAGCCAAATTGTAGCATACGATATGGAACGTCACCGCAAACACACAATTATTAGTCGCGGACGCTACTACTGCTCAACCTTATCGCACACCGCAACACAAATAGCATCAATATGTTACACCGATTCCGCGCTGTGGTCAATTGTAATTCACGATACTAATGGCAAACTTGTTTCGACATTTCAAACAGGAACATCGGTGCCAGTGAGGATAGCGTGGTCAGACGATGATAAACAATTGGCTTACATTACAATAGAGAGCAATTGGAAATCGGTTGCCATCATCAATATGGCCACAATGACAGCCGACACCATACTGCCGCGCGTTGACGATGACATATCGAATCTGCTGTTCAGCAACAATCGGCTTTTTATGACCGGCAACCGAACCGGCAACATAGCATGGTTTAGTTACAACCTGATTGACAGCACTTTCAACGTGGTAGCAGAAAGTCCGTTCGGTGTTGGAGGCGGCAGCGTGAACGGTAATCAGTTGTTGTTTAGTTACCACACCGCCAATGGCTATCAAATTGCAGAAACTCAAATTGATAGCACTACATCATCCACTCCACCGACTTCTAACACAACCGACCTTACCTGCGCTCTCGCAAGTCAGGAAAAACTAGTGACATTCGACAATGACAGTGTATATAAAATCCAACATTACAATCGGTTAGGTCATTTGCTCAATTTTCACAGCTGGGGACCATTCTCTGTACGTATTGATGAGTCGGAAATTAGCCCTGGGCTGACATTCATGTCACAAGACGCACTCTCAACATCGTTCTTAACAGCTGGTTATCAGTGGCTTAACACAGAGAGCAAAGACGATTACTTTCTTGAGTATCGTTATAAGGGCTTTTTCCCGATAATCGGCATGCGCGGTGACATTTACAAATTCAAAACACTACAAGAGACCAACAGTGGCGACATAACGCTCAATGTTCTGCGAAAACGAGGGATGGCGTTCATGCAAGTACCTATGACGTTTAAAACTAGCGTGTTTACAACAGGATTAACATTGCAAGCGTCATATCAGATTATTAGAACACAGTTTACTTACAAACGCCAAGAGTATGACACCACCGACCATACCGCCGGCTATAGTATTTATTTTTACTCACTTAGACGGACGGCGCACCGCGATTTGCAATCTCGAATCGGTATCGCCGTCAAAGCCGACTACTACCATTACCTTACCAATGCTGAGAACCACCAAACGGCATTGCAGGCTTGGCTCTACTTGCCAGGACTCATAGCCAGGCGCACCAATCAAGGTCTTTCGCTCTACTGCGGACTACAGGAACGGAACCGTAGCAATCTTGTTTTCAACAATTTAATTCAAATTTCACGCGGCTATAAAACTGTGGACAATACACAATTGCTCTGTTTGCAAGCATCATATGCCATGCCTCTCTTCTATCCCGATTGGAACGTCGCAAACATATTGTATATTAAACGAATAAAAGCAAAAATGTTTTATGACAACACATGGGCGGACAATAGCGGAAAGCACACTCGGCTTGAGTCATCGGGGTGCGATTTCACAGCTGACTTCCACATTTACCGATTTGCGGTTCCAATTTCCGCCGGCGTGCGTTATGCGCGCCGTATGTCACTTGATGACAACTATTTTGGCATGCTGCTGTCGATGAATTTCAACGGGATAATGGGGAAATAGATATTTTAAAGCTTAACAACTTGATAATAAACGACATGGCAAATAAAACGCCATATTTTTTTTGCAATGCGATAATTTCCATAACACTAAACTCCACATTCAACGAAACTTTGCTCAAACTTGACTACCTTTACGCACTCAAAAAATACGGACATGAGACGGACATTGCTACTATTTTTCGCATTAATGAGCAGTTTGATTTCTTACTGCCAAACACAACAACCTCAGCAACAACCGCAACCTCAAGAACGCCTGCCACAGCAGCTTAACGTTAATTTTGACTATGCGGCTTACATGCTTTCCGACAAGCGACCCTACATTGAGACTTATCTGCTAATAGACGGCGAATCAGTCAATTATACGCTCAACGATGTAACTCTTGTATCGAAAATCGATGTGACAATGATTTTCAAAAACGCTGATGACCTTGTCGAATTCAGGCACTTCATTGTCGGGAACCCTCCCCTGCCCGACACAACCGATGTTTTTCCCGACTTCAGCGATGTGCAACGAATCTTCATTCCTCAAGGCATATACAATTTCGAACTTAAAATCAAAGATTTGAACGCTCCTGAAGGTTATGATAAAACTATCACCCGACACGAAATAATCGCCATCGATATACCTCAAAAACAAGCTGCTTTCAGCGGAATCGAACTTTTAGAAAGTTTTACTCCGAAACGCGAACGCACAATCAACCTGAAAAATGGCTATGAGTGCATTCCTTACGGAAAAAACTTTATACCGCAAGACGTTGATTATCTGCGGTTTTATGTGGAGCTTTACAACGTTGCCGCCGAACTTGGCGATTTAGGGACCTGCAGCATTTATACAAGCATTCGCAACGCGCACTCACTGCGGACAATTGCCGGACACTCGTCGAATACTACGGCTAACGCACTCAACTACTATCAGTTTATGAAGGAAATCAATGTCAAGCGGCTGCCAACCGGGCAATATTTTCTGAACATTGAGATTCTCGACAAGCAAAACAAAACTGTATGCACAGCTTCAAAATATTTTGAACGCATAAATCCTGGAATCAAACTGAACGGCTATGCGCAAACCAACAAAACTCTCAGCAGTTCAAAGGATTATACCAGCGTCGACACTGTCGCCATCATACTGAACGACATGAAAATGATTGCCGACAGCACCGAAAAGGATGCTATAAGCAAGGCCATTACCTCTGCCGACATGATTCTGATGCAACAAACTCTCCACGACTTTTGGATTCAGCGCTACCAATTTGACCCCGATGCCGCTTTGGCTAAATTTGTGAACACCACAAACGCCGCCCGCCAAAACAATTGCAGTCCCGACCAGACTCTGCTAATGGCCCGCTACGGAATCCCCAACACCATTGTCGACCGCTCTAGCGCAGCCGTACCATTTGTGGTTTGGCACTACTACAAAATCGGCAACCTGACAAACATAAAGTTTGTATTTACGCAGCAAAACGGGGTCTACACGCTACTTCACAGCAATATGCCATGCGAACGGCAAAACGAAGACTGGAAAAGTGCTTTGTTCGCAAACGGCAAAATGCAAGATAATGACGCTGAAATATTTGAAGGGTTGTAAGTTAGAATAAACAAACCACACACAATGAAACCTCTGCAACAAATTGGCTACTACCTGACAATGACGGTCTTTTTGGCCGTGTGGATTCTGCCAAAGCCGCTTCAGGTGGTGCTTGCACTGATAATATACGTGCTGGTGGCGCATGTCCTACGTTATCGCAGAAAGGTGATTATCACCAACTTAACCAAATCGTTTCCTCAGAAAAGCCGAAAAGAGATTAACCGCATTGCTCGTCGCTACTATCTCCATCTGGCATATATGATTATCGAGGCGGTAAATCTGCGGTTTTCCTCGCGCAAACGAATATCGCGCTGCATGGGTGTACAAAACCCCGAAGTTCTGCAACAACTCATTGACAAGAACCGCAACGTGCTAATAGTATTGGGACACTACGGCAACTGGGAGTACGGCTGCTCCAAAATTGCCGAATTCGACATACGCACTGCAGCCGTGTATAAGAAGTTGAGCAGCGCTGTTTTTGAACGTTTCTATATGGAATTGCGTTCAAAAACCGGTGTGGAGCCGATTGCCATGCGCGACACACTACGCAAAATGGTAGAGATGCGCAACAGCGGCAAGCGATTCGCCCTTCTAAGCGTGGCGGATCAGACGCCAACACGAAGCGAGATTCACTACTGGTTACAGTTTCTAAACCAAGACACAGGTGTATTTATCGGCCCCGAAAGGCTTGCTCAGAAATTTGACATGGCGGTGCTATACTGCGAGATTAAACGTTTGGGGTTCAGCCGGTTCGACACGCGAGTAACACTCATTACCGATGCACCGAACTCATGTCCGGAACACGCCATAACCGACCGATTCTACCAACTGCTCGAGGAATCGATCAACAATGCGCCAGAAAACTGGGTATGGTCACATAGAAGGTGGAAGCACCAAAGAGATTGAAATACAATCGGTTTCTAAAACAAACTCAACTGAGTTGGGCCATCCTTTTTCGGCTTCGCTTCCTCTGGCTTTTCTTCTTGTTGTTCTGCAGGTTGCAGCTCATCGTCGGCAATCATCTGCATAAACTCAGCCTCAGTGATAATCGGGATGCCCAATTCACGTGCCTTAGCAAGTTTATTGGGGCCAATGTTCTCTCCTGCAATCAGATAGTCGGTTTTCGATGATACGGAAGTAACCGGTTTGCCTCCATGGGCCTCAATGGTACGGTTAATCTCATCGCGACTGAAATGCTCAAGTTTACCACTGGCTATAATAGTCAATCCTTGCAACTTACCGCTTTTAGCTTCTTGTTTTGCCGTCTCAAACTGCAATCCATAGCCAATCAAGCGATTGACAAACAATTGATTATCCTCATCGGAGAAATAATCAACAATGCTTTGGGCAATCTTGTCGCCAATCTCGTCAGTGTTTTTCAACTCATCGAACGATGCCTGCATCAAGTTCTGCATTGAGCCGAAATGCCGCGCTAAAATCTTGGCCACAGTCGCGCCCACAAAGCGGATTCCGATGGCAAACAGAACCTGTTCAAATGGTATTTTTTTCGACTGCTCAACGCCGTTGACAATGTTGGTTGCCCACACGCGGCCATCTTTTTTCAACGGGAGCAAACTATTGACAGTCAACTCATATAAGTCGGCAGCATTATTTATCAGACCGACCGACACAAGTTGGTCAATTGTTTCGTCGCCCAAAGAATCGATGTTCATAGCCTTTCGGCTTACAAAATGTGAAATGCGCCCCCTAACCTGCGGCGGGCAAGCCTTGTAATTCGGGCAATACCAGGCAGCCTCACCCTCATTGCGGACAAGCGGAGTACCGCACTCGGGGCAGTTGGCAATAAATTCGACAGGCACAGCATTGGGGTTACGCAGATCGGTATTCACACCCACAATCTTAGGGATAATCTCACCGCCTTTCTCCACCATAACAGTGTCGCCAACGTGCAAGTCGTGCGACTTAATGATATCGGCATTGTGCAGAGTGGCACGCTTGACAACAGTTCCGGCTAGTTGCACGGGTTCAAGGTTTGCCACTGGCGTAACAGCACCCGTACGTCCCACTTGGAACGACACCGACAGCAATTTCGACTGCACCTGCTCGGCCTTGAACTTGTAAGCAATAGCCCAACGCGGCGTTTTGGCTGTGTTGCCCAATTCCTGTTGATCACTGATGGTATCGACTTTGATAACAATTCCGTCGATGTCGAACGGGAGGTTACGACGCTCTGTGTCCCAATGGTTTATAAAAGCAAGAATATCATCGATTGAATCGCACTGAGCCACAAACGTGGGCACTTTAAAGCCCCACTTGCGGCAACATTCCATATTCTGAAGGTGCGAATTAGTAGGCAGCTGGTCGGCAAAAAGGAAATATAACCAACAATCGAGCTGACGCTTGGCTGCCTGAGCCGAATTCTGCATTTTGAGCGAACCTGCAGCCGCATTACGCGGATTGGCAAACGGTGCCTCGCCCGAAGCCTCACGCTCCTCGTTCAGCTTGTCGAACACGGCTCGCGGCATAAGAACCTCGCCTCGTATCTCAAACAAATCGGGATAGTTGCCTTCCGGCAATCGCAGCGGTATCGATTTGATTGTGCGAACGTTAGCCGTCACATCATCGCCTTTTTCACCATCACCGCGCGTAACTGCATGAACCATACGGCCATGCTCGTAAGTAATGCTTATCGAAGCGCCATCGTATTTCAACTCGCAGATATATTTCACACTGTGACCCAATGCCTTACGTACCCGTTCATCGAAATCGACAATCTCCTGCTTGTTATAGGTATTTCCCAACGACAACATCGGGAATCGGTGATAAACCTGATTGAAATTCAGATTGATATCGTTACCCACACGCTGTGACGGACTATCTGGGTCGAAACGGTCGGGATTAGCCTTTTCGAGCGCAATCAGTTCGTTCATCAACTGGTCATACTCGTAATCGTCAATCTCAGGTGCGGCCTCAACGTAGTAAAGGTGGTTATGGCGGTTAAGTTCAGAACGTAAAAAGTCAATCCTATCCATCGTTTGTTTAAGCATTTAATTTGGTGAATCGGCTAATCAAACTCATTTGCATCATGCATCACTACTCCATCAACTCATTATCATTTGCTGCATGTTTGTGCTGCATGTATTTGTCACATTCAGCTAAGAGTTCACCCTGGTCGATAGGTTTTTCGAGCAATTTATGAATGCCTATACGCTGACAGCGCTCTGCAACCTCGGGAATAGCGTAGGCAGTCTGGGCGACAATGTCAGCGTTTCGGTCATACTCAAGGATTATTTCGGAAGCATCAAGTCCGTTCATCTCCGGCATTCGCACATCCATAAGCACCACATCAATATCCGGATTGTCTTTGTACTGCTGAACAGCCTCAATGCCATTTTTGGCTCGAATCACCTTCACTTTTGTCCGAAGCATGAGACCTTGCAATAGGATAAAGTTAAGTTCCTCATCTTCAGCAATAAGAATTGTATGACCCGTCCAATCGGGGATTTCGTACTCGTTGTTTTTCGAGTCATACATAATTGACGAAAGATTATCGTCGTGCTCGTAAGGAATGTAGAAAATGAAACTCGGGTGACCCGAATTGATGTCATCAACCCACAATTTTCCACCCATCATGGCAATAACACTTTGCGCTATGATTATCGATATTCCGTAAGACTCCTCAATCTGCGAAAGCGACACGTTGCTGCCTTCATGCTCTCTGGCGTACGCCTCCAATTCCTCATGAGTGACATCGCCCGTGTCGGTATTGACAAAGAAGAACACTTTGTCAGCTGCCGTACGGTAACCGAAGTAAATGCAGTCGGTATTGGCAAATTTGATTATTGTAGTGAGCATATTCTTAAGAATCTGCTTCAAGCGGAACGAGTCGGAATGGATGATGATATCGTTCTCAATGGTATCGATGAGCAACAATATGACCATGTTGTCTTTGTTGAGCTGCATCTTCTTACTATTGGCCATATTATAGACATCGGCCACCACCGAATTGAGGTTGAAGTCGGAATATTTGATTTGAATGTATCCTGCCTCAATTTTCGAATAATCGACCATATCGCCAACCAAATCGATAAGAAGATTGCCATTGGTTTGTATCATTTCGATTATCTCGATTCGCTGGTCATAGGTCAGGTCACCGTCGGCAAGCATGTCGCTGTACTCGATTATCGACTTGATCGGCAGACGTATATCGTGCCCCAAATTGACAAGGAACGACAATTTGAGCCGGTCAGACTCCTGCAGTTTGTCGTTTGCGCTTTTAATTTGTTTCGAATAACGGTCGATATCGGTAATGTCGCGGGCATAGCCGACCAATCCGAAGATTCGTCCGTCGGCGGTAATAAGCGGCATTTTTCGGTTTTCGAACTTGTGGTCGATGCACTGCGCGTCGGTGTGCCAAGCCTGCTCAGTCCACACTTTACCCGACTTGAGAACAATATTATCCGACTCAGCATTATGGTCAGAGACTTTTCCTCCGAATAGTTCGATATCGGTTTTACCTGCAATATTGTCACTTGTCATCTGATAATAGTCGCAGAAGGCTTTGTTCACCTGCAAATATCCGCCCGACTCCGATTTGAGGTATATAAGATCACTTGAAGCATCGATGACAGACTGCACCAATGCCTCGGGCATCATATTACTATAGAACAAGTTAGAATTGAATACAGGCGAAACCACCGCTGTAATAACAAAAACTTCAGGGCGGTTGTCATACTTGAATGGGTGTTTGATGGTCCAACAAGAGGCATTTAAATATTTCGACTTGTAGTCGATGGTTTTCAAAACCGCATTAACCCTACCGCTAAAAATCTGATCGTCAGCATCGAGCAGCACTTCTGCCGTTTGTTCTTCGAACAGATCGCTCCATTTCAGCCCTTCGCCGGGTAAAGTATCAATCTGCATCACACCATGAAGGAACGCCCTGCTGGCTCTTATTATTTTGCCGTCGTGATTGCTTATGGCGAACCAGAATGGTGCGGTTGACATAATCTTTTGCAAAAGTGGATTGTTGCCAGGCATGACAAGCGGAGACAACTGAGTATGTATCATTCCTCCAACTAACTCACGCGAAGAATCGGCAATTTCAATGTATAGTGTTTTTATCCAGAGGTACATTGCAAAAATAACAAGCACAAGCAAAACGATGAAGATCCATATGCATGTCGGGACTTTGCTTTTAATATGAGGAACGTAACTCATCCACCTCTCACTAATCGATTCAAACTTGCCGCTTTCAAGCATTGTCATCAATGATGCGCTTAAAGTGCTGTCGAGTCCTTTCGAATCTTTTTTTACGGCAAAAGCCAAAGGCTTGACAATGTATGGTGTAGGCAGAAATTCAATATTACTATAACGGTTCTCATCAAGGACCGGCAATACAGCCGACAATGGCAGGACTGCACAGTCATTATAACCGCTTGATAATATACGCAACGCCTCCTCAACGGAAGCCACATTCAATATGTGCGAAGTACGGTGGCTGTAGAGCGCTTCAAACGGGTAATCGTTACGAACAATGATGACCTTTTTGTCAGACAGGCTGAATATAGACTCGACAGGCTCATTGCGACGGAAACAAACCACATAATTGACCTGCAACGGAATACTGTGCTTAACATACCCTTCTGGAGCCGGTTCGTCAGCCGGACAGCAAATTATATCAGGATGGAAATTGTCATCGCAAGTCTCGCAAGTCAGTGTGTAATAGTTCATTCCATATTTATCACCGAGCATACTGCTCAGCACTTCGGGCATAACGCCGCTGTTACCTTCCTCAGTATCAAAATAATATGGATATATATTTATCTGTGAATAAACGGTCAGAGTATCCGATGCCGAAGTTGTCATGACGCAAAATAATGGCAATACTATCAGCAATTTAAATAGATTAACCAACTTCATATTAACATCATTTATTAGTAAACAACAATCTCATCCGCCTTAAATAGACAAATGAATTTCAAATTTACATTATTTTCGGTTAAAAGGGGACTCATGGCAGTATTTTTTAAACATACACACAATTCTTTTGGGCAACAATTGTATTTTACGATATTTCAGCGAATTAGAATTCACAAAGTCATACACTGACGATTGCATTTATAATTCGGTAAAGCAAGAGTTTAATCATGTTGACAGATTATTTGAACCTGACTCAACCACCTCAAAACATTTTGGATTTACTGAGTGCATAACGTAGTTTTGCAACACTTAAAACGACAATGGAAAGCAAAGAATTCTCAAAAGACGACAGTCTAATTATCAAAGGGTTAGCCATTTTGACAATTATGCTGCACAATCTGTTCCGATGGATTGAGCCGATAACCGGTGAAAATGAATTCGGTTTCTCGCCGCACGTTGTACAGAAACTTTACGAATCGTTCACCAGTCAGCCGCAAGAGTTTATCAATATCATTTTTAATTATTTAGGACACTTCGGTGTTCAGGCATTTATTCTTTTAAGCGGCTACGGGCTCACAAAATCGATGCTGAGCAAACCAAAATGCTGGACAGCCTTTATGGGTTCGCGGCTGAAAAAAATCTATCCTCTGCTAATCATTGCAGTTGCAAGTTATTCTCTCATTAGATGGGGCTTCGGCGATGAGACGTTAACACACTCCGATTGTCGCGAAATCATTCATAAACTGCTACTTATCCATACTCTGACGCCATACGAAGGAATAACTTTCTGCGGTCCGTGGTGGTTTTTCGGACTCATCACGCAGCTTTACATTTTGTTCCCGATACTGCTGAATCTGACACAACGGTACGGAACGAAAATCCTTGCCGGAACTTCGGTTGCATCGTACGTGTGGATACTTGCGGCCATTTCTTTCTACGACCACGAACCCGCTACAATACTAGTAATGCAAAACGCCCCTGGGCATTTACCAGAATTCTGTCTCGGAATATGGCTTGCATTGCGCCGCAACGTAGTTATAAGCCGATGGTGGCTTGTTCCGGCACTTGCAATGCTAACGCTTGGCAACTTTTCCGAATTCCTTTACCCTTTCACCTTCCTAGCGGCAAGCATTATTATCTTAATCTGCTATAACATTACAAATCAGTTTATTGCAAACCACAAAGCGTTAAAAACGCCGCTTATTTTCATAGGTTCCGTTTCGATGTTTGCATTCGCATTTCACGGATTGTTGCGGCAACCTTTCATCGATTTTGCAGAAACCCGCGGCAATGCTGCCATCAACCTGCTCACGGCTCTGAGTTACGTTACCTCAGTTATAGCAGTCTCGCTGATTATCAGACCATTATATAACATAATAATACGACAGCTCGACAAGATTCATTTTCCTAAAATTGTACTGAAGGCCGACAAGATTTTTATGGCTGCCACATTGATTCTGTTAGCCGCCATATCGGTCTTCCACGCTACATCATTGATACAAAACCACTTATCGTTTGACAAAACTTGTTTTACTGACAAATACTCGTTCAAGACAAACGGTGATATCCTCCCCGACACTCTGTATTCCGATATCTTACACATCCACCTTGGCCGCAGCGGACTCATAAAACTGA